>JBFFCR010000005.1:0-28420 GCA_041559855.1 Anaerolineae bacterium
CCGCAATCCCGTGATCTGCACCATCATCGGCAGGCCAGGCACCTGCTGCTCCACGTAGCGGGCATGGTAGGCGCCGCCGTCGGCCCAGGCATAGACAGCTCCCTGCTCCAGCCAGTGCTCGATCTCGTCCGGCAACACCCAACGCGCGCCATACCAACCATTCTCTCCCCACGCAACGTAGAGAATTGCCTCCAGGTCATCATAGAACGGCTCGGAATCGACCAGCACAAAGTCGGGTCCAGCCACCTCTGTGAAAGCCTGGGCCATGTCCCGGTAGTAGACATTGTCGCTCTGGTCCACCTCACCCCAGTTCTGCCATAGCGGATACAGGGGCATGACCAGGATGAGCCCGGCCAGGGCCGCCACCAATGTCCTTGCCAGCCACCGGGGCCGATCACGCAGCAGGCCCGCAAACCACCGCCGGAGCGCGCTTAACCCGCATCCGAGGAACACGGCAAAGATGAGATACGACGGGATCAGGTAGATGGTAAAGGTAGCCCCGCCATAGTTTGCGCCGAACCCGTAGATGCCGATCCCTACCAGGGCCAGAAAGAGAAAACTCTTCAGGTCGGCCTTGAGCGACTCCCAGGCGCCGATCCAGCCCAGGATATAGCCCCAGCGGAAGACCTGCTGCTGCAGCAGTTCAAGGTAGATGCGCAGCCGGTCGACCTGAGCCCCAAGGCTGTAGCCAAAGAACTGCCCCTGAAAGCGGCTGCGAGCCATCCAGTGAAGCCAGCCACGCCATGAAAACGGACCCAACTCGTTGAGCAGAGGTTGCTGGGTGGCTCGGATGATAACGTACAGGTACTGCAACGCGCCTGCCAACACCAGTCCGGCAAGGATCCCCACCTTCTTCAGATCCAGCAGCACGCGGTGGTCCGTGATCAGGATCAGGACAATGACTGCGGGCAGCAGCGTCACCACCGTCAGATGGTTGCCAAAGCTCAGGGCATAGATACCGACGCCCAGGTACAGGAGCCAGATCTTGCGGCTCTGGTGCCAGGCCAAGAGCACAAAGACCACCGCACCGATCAGGCATAGATTGAGGCTGTACACCTCAGCCACTACTGCCTGGCGCCACAGTTCCACAGAAAATGCGAACGACAGCGCCGCCGACGCAGCGCCCACCCGGTCATCCACCAGGCGCATGATGATGAAATAGACCATCTCCACTGCCAGCGCTGCAAACAGAGCCGACATCAAGTTGACGCGGTAGGCCAGCGTGCCGACAGGCAGGTAGCCGAATAGCCGGCTCAAGGCAATGTACAGCGGATAGCCAAAGCGGTGCGGAACACCCCACACCCGCGCGACGTACTGAAAGCGGGCAATGTCGCCCCAACCGACGCCGGGCAGCAGCGTCTGCAGGTACATGACAAAGGCCAGCAATCCTATCCCCGCCGGGACCAGCGCCTTGGCAAGCCGACGGGCGCGCATCAATAGCCCTCTACCTCCCTCTTGACGATCTCTGCCTCGAGAAACTGGGCCAGTTCCTTCCTAAAGTAGAGTTGTACTGTGCCCGTGGGCCCATGGCGGTGCTTGGCAATCATAACGTCCGCGATGTTGGGCCGCTCGGTGTTTTCATTGTACATCTCGTCTCGATAGATGAACATGACCACGTCCGCATCCTGCTCCAGAGCACCGCTCTCACGCAGATCGGAAAGGATAGGGCGCTTGTCTGTGCGGGACTCGACGCCGCGCGAGAGCTGCGACAGCGCCAGCACTGGAACGTGCAGCTCGCGAGCCAATGCTTTGAGCGCTCGCGATATTGACGAGATCTCTTGCACGCGGTTCTCGGAGCGGAAATCGCCGTGCATCAATTGGAGATAGTCCACCACAATGAGATCGACGCCGACCTCGGCATGCAGGCGACGCGCCTTTGTGCGCAACTCCAGCGCTGATACACCAGGCGTATCGTCAATGAAAAAGTAGGTCTCGGCCAGGTCACTGGCCGCCTTCATAAAGCGTCCCCACTCATCCGACTCGATCTCTCCCCGACGCAGGCGCTGGGCATCGATGCCCGTCTCGGCAGAGATAAGCCGCTGGACGACTTGCTCGTTCGACATTTCGAGGCTAAAGAAGGCTACTCGCTGCCCGTATTTCTTGGCCGCGTTGTGGGCGAAACCCAATGCCAGGCTGGTCTTGCCCACGCTGGGTCGGGCAGCCAGGATGACCATATCCGATCGCTGTAGGCCACCAAGCAACCTGTCGATGTGGTCGAAACCGGTCGGAATGCCAATGAATTCGCCACGATGTCGTGTCAGGTACTCGATGCGGTCATAGTATTCGCTGAGCACCTGTTTGATCGGCACCAGCTCGCGCGAGATGCGCCGCTCCGAGACGCCAAAGAGCACTTGCTCTGCCCGGTCGACAACCTCATCGACATCATCCGCTTCCTGGTAAGCAAGAGCTGCGATCTGTCCAGCCGCCTCGATCAAGCGCCGCCTGGTAGCGGTTCGTTCGACGATCCGCGCGTAATACTCGGCGTGGATGGAGGTAGGCACCGTGTTGACCAGAGCGGTGATGAACGCCGGCCCGCCCACCTCGTCAAGCTGGCTCCGGCGTTCCAACTCGTCGCAAACCGTCAAGAGATCGATCGGTTCACGGCGCTCATGGAGAGCCAGCGCCGAATCATAGATCCAGCCGTGCTTCTCGCGGTAAAAGTCCTCGGGCTTGAGAAAGGTCGCCACCCGGATGATGGCATCGGGATCAATCAGGAGCGCGCCAAGTGCCGCCTCCTCTGCGTCTACATTCTGGGGGGGAAGTCTTTCTATCCTGGTGCTCTCTGTCACGCTGCGTCGACCTCTCGCCTGTTGGCCCACCCGGGAAGAACCAGGCTCCCGCCGACACAACGCCATCGATCAGGAGCCCGCTTGTACTCTCCAGAGCCCTGGGGGAACTGTCCCTCCGAACCTAAGCCAAGACAGCACCCGCCTGCCCCATATGGGGATTCAGCAACTACCCGCCAAGATCCTCCAGATCCAACCCCTCGATGAAATCCCGATACGGCGCGAGTTGTTCCTCTTCCTCCGGTGTCAGGGCCTCCAGATCGATCTCATCATCGGGCGTCAAACCAGCCCGCTCCATAACCGACTCGCTGACGAACATCGGCGCGCCCACGCGCACGGCGAGAGCCATGGCGTCGCTGGGACGGGAATCGAGTTCGATCCGCTCGCCATTCCGGTCCATGATCACACGAGCATAGAAGGTGTCATCGTGGAGGTCGTTCACAAGGATATAGGAGACCTTGGCCCCCAGCTTGCCGATGCTCTGTTGCAACAGGTCGTGAGTCAATGGGCGTGCGATTTCGACCCCCTTCAACTTGATCGTGATGGCATCCGCTTCGTACGGACCGATCCAGATTGCCAGGTAGCGTTCTTCTCCCTCTTCCTTGAGGACCACCACCCGTTGCTGGGACAACAAGTCGGCCCGAACACTGTCAATGGTGACCTTGATCATCGTTGGCTCCTCCCCAGCGTACGCATCGCGCTCGCAACTCTCTCCAGCGTCGATGGTCTGTCCTGATTATACCACAATAGCCCCGGTCATACAAACGCATCCCGGGCGTTAAAGGCACAACGTGCCTGTGTTGGCCGCCTGCATGACAGGTCAGCGCAACACCGTGCGCGTCCAAGCCTCGATCCAGGTTTCGCGGTTGGCTTCAATGGCATCCGGAGCAATCGAAACCGGATGCTCGGGCACCTCGGCGAAGCGCGCAAACACCTCGGGCAGTGCCGCCTTGCTGTTGGCCGGAAAGACAAACATCTTGAGCGGGATATCCTCCTGGAAGGTAGTGCCCAGCATAAAGTCGATCCAGTCTTCGGCCAGATCGCGATTCTCCGTGCCCTTGAGAATGGCGACAAACTCGATCTGGCGGAAGCAGCTACCATCCGAGGCCACCACCCCTGTGGGCGCGGCATCAAAGGGTTCCTCGGCAAAGTAGACCTCAACGGGCGGGCTGCTGGCATAGCTGACCACGATGGGCCGGTCGCCGTCCGATGCGTAGGTAAAATCGCCCCAGTAGGCATCTTCCCAACCCCCGGCGATGAGCACGTCATTGGCCCTCAGTTCCTGCCAGTAGTCCAGATAGTCATACTCTCCGCTCTCACCAAAGCTCCCCACGGTGGCAAGCAGGAAAGCAAGCCCGGGCGAGGAGGTAGCAGGGTTCTCCACCACGGTAAGCCCCTTGTACTGAGGTTGGGTCAGGTCCCTCAAGCTGCTGGGCGGCTCCATGCCATGCTCTTTGAACCAGGCCTTGTCAAAGTTCAGGCACACGTCGCCATAGTCCACCGGCAACATACGAAGGCCCGGGTCAAGCTCGAGTGTGTCGGGAATGTCCGCCAGGGCAGGAGACTCGTATACCTCCAGGATGTCGCCCGCCAGCGCCCGGCTGAGGAACGTATTGTCCACGCCATAGATGACGTCGGCCAGTGGATGGTCCTTGCTCAACAGGGCCTGGTTTAGCATCAGTCCAGCATCCCCCGAGCGCAGAAACTGCACTTGACAGCCACACTGCTCCTGAAAGGCCGCTACCACCTCCTCACTGACATCAAAGCTGTCGTGCGTCATTATCGTCAGCGTGCGGACCGGCGCCGCAGTTGGCTCTGGACCGCAGGCAGCCACGAGCATCACCCCCAGCACCAGCACGAAACCGATGGTTCTCTCTTTCACCTCACCTGCTCCTTCTGGCGCGCACCGTGCCCCGCCTTACTGCGCCGCCGGCTGGCTGTGCACGACCAGCAACAACCCCTCACCCACCTCGACCCGGAACCGGCCGGATGCCATCTCGTTGCTCACACCCCGGCTGGAGCCAAACTCCAGGGTGTCGCCGTCCAGCCCCCAGACCAGGCCCCGTGTCGACACACCACAAGCATCGCCGCCCAGAGGGATCAGAGAGACAAGATCACCCTCAGCTCCATCCATCTCGACGGCCTCCCCACCACGGAGAAGCAGAGCCTGTTGATCGCCCTCTACGATGCGCACTGGGACGCCCGCCAGTGAGGGCAGGGCCAGCAGGAGAACATTCGCCAGCAGGTGATCGAGTCTCCCGCCCAGTGCGCCCAGCACAACGATCTCCTGCGCGCCTTCCTGGACGGCGTGCGCCAGAGCCAGCTCCAGATCGGTCTCGTCCTTGGCCCTGGGATGCTCGATCAGGCGACACCCCTGGCGCTCTAGGATGGCGCGGGCTTGCTCGGGGAGCGAGTCCATGTCGCCGATGACCAGGTCCGGCGCCAGTCCCCAGGCCAATGCCTGCGCCGCTCCCCCATCGGCACCGATGATCCAGTCACCCCCTCGCACCCATCGCTGCCATGCCTCGTTCTGCGCCTTGCCTCCGGCTATGATGATGGCCCGCACTCTTCCCTCCCCTCGCGCCAGCCAGGGACCCTGACCCCACCGGCGCGCCGTCCCGCCCACGGCAGTGGACAAGAAAAAGACCGCCCTGCCTGTGGCTGGCGGTCCGTAGTCACGCTTCTTCGCATCTTCCCTACGCCGGCATTACCCAGGTCAGGTTCAAAGGGTCGGCGACGGGTTCGGTCGCCCTCTCAGCCTGGCCTCCCAGGCTCCCCCCGCGCCTTTTCACTGTTGGCAGATCCATTCTATCACTGCTGCGGTAGGGTGTCAAGCAAGTGAAACAGGAAGGGCCACCAGCCCGGTCAGACTGGCGGCCCTCGAGCGACAGTGAGCCGCGAGGGAATCGAACCCCCAACCCGCTGATTAAGAGTCAGCTGCTCTGCCAATTGAGCTAGCGGCCCACATCGTTGTCCCATTATAACCGTTTCCACTGGGCTGTCAAATCGCTGCTCTTTTCGGGGCTCGGGGGGTGCATCCCAGAGTTCTGGGCACTACAGCGCATGTCTGGAGATCCCAACCGAGGAATCATGTCATGCCGAACGGAGCGGAGCGATGTGAGACATCTCTACAGCACAACGGGTGACATTCCCCCAGTTCTGTCACCACAAGCATCACCGAAGCACCGCCACGCCCGCCACGAGTACTCGCGGTGGAGTACTCGCGGTGGCAGTCTCCTTGGTCGCAGTTGGAGATTGCTTCGACCTCGCCAAAGGCGGGCGAGGTCTCGCAAAGACAGCGGCTGTAGTGTCTTTTCCTTTGTAGTGACGCTTGGCGCTATGGAATACTCGAGATGACAGAGGCTTCTGGACAGGCCGTCCAGAAAGTTGGGACGCACCGGCTCAGGCCAGACCATGCTCTTGGTTGCGACGAAAGGTTCCTGACGATTCGCCATCTCTGCCGAACAATGCTATAATTGGCCGCTCGGTGGAGGAACCCGTTGAAGAAGGCGCGCTTCTGGATCGGCATTCTAATCAGTATTATTGCCCTGGCATTTGCCTTCCGCCAGGTTGATTTCGCCCAAGTCCTGGCGGCATTGGGCGGGATCAACTACTGGGCGCTGGCTGCTTCGCTGGTGCCGATACTCCTGGCCTTGCCCCTGCGGGGCATACGATGGCGCTTGTTGTTCCATCCGCAGAAGGGACTCCGGCTCGTCAACCTGGTTGCAGTGATCAGCATCGGCTATCTGCTCAGCAACATCTTTCCCGCTCGCTTGGGCGACGTTGCCCGCGCGTACCTGATCGGCGACACGGAGGATGTGAGCCGCGCATCGGCGTTCTCAACCGTGGTCGCAGAGCGGGTACTCGATACGCTATGTGCTGTGGGCGGTGTCTTTGTTGCCCTGGCATTCGCGCCTCTGCCGGTCGAGATCGTCCGCTCAGGCATGGTGGTGGGCGGAATAGCGCTGGCGGCAGTCGCCGTCTTTGTCGTGGCAGTGCGGCGCAAGGAATGGTCGTTGCGGCTGCTTGAACGCATCCTAGGTGCCCTGCACTGGCCCAGCCACGAGGCCATGTCCCGCTTCTGGGAAACGCTCGCCCAGCGGACACGGCTCGGCTTCCTGGACCGCCTGCCGTGGGCGGACCGGGCAGACCTGGGGAGGATGGCCGGTTCCCTGATCGATGGGCTCAGCGGGATCACGACGGCGCGATTGGGCCTGCCCTTGCTGCTTCTGTCGGTCCTCATCTGGGCCCTGATCAGCGCCTGCTATTGGCTCATACTCCTGGCCTTTGAGCCAGGACAACCGTACGTCGCCGGAGTGGCGGTGGCTGCAATCACTGCTCTGGGCATGACCGTCCCTTCCTCACCCGGCTATATCGGCGTCTTTCATTACATCGCCCGCGAGACTCTGGTGTTGTTCGGCGTGACCGATGATGTCGCGGTGGGCTATGCCCTGGTAGCGCACGCCTGGGTGTTCATAGTCCTCTCTCTGTTGGGGCTGGCAAGCATGCTGCAACAGAACCTCACCTATGCCGACATCCAGGAGCGAATCTCAGCGGAGGCTGAAACACCGTCATGAAAGTGTTGTTTGTCCTGACCTACTACCATCCCCATGTCAGCGGGTTGACCATCTATGTCAAGCGTCTGGCGGCAGCGCTGGCACAGCGGGGGCACACTGTCACAGTGCTAACCTCGCGCTATGACACCGCGCTGCCTGCGGAGGAGGTCATTGATGGCGTGCACGTAGTGCGGGCGCCGGTGCAATTGCGCATCAGCAAAGGCGTGATCATGGCCAGTTTCCCCCTGATCGCCTGGCGGCTCATCCGGGAGCATGATGTGCTGAGCGTCCACCTGCCCCAGCTCGAGGCGAGCCTGCTGGCGCTGTTGGGACGTTTGGCAAAGCGCCCCGTAACGCTGACGTACCACTGTGACCTGCAACTGCCGAGCGGGTGGTTCAACAGGGTGGTTGACAAGGTGGTCTTTGTCAGCAACTATCTCGCCGGGCGGCTGGCCCAGGCAGCAGTCGCCTACACGCAAGATTTCGCCGAGCATTCACACTTCCTGTCGCGATTCCTGCACAAGGTGCGCGTCATCCCGCCGCCGGTTACCATGCCAGAGGCTGACCCGAAAGCCGTTGAGGCATTCAAGACGGCGCACGATCTGGTCGACCGGCCCGTTGTGGGCATGGCAGCGCGCCTGGCCACCGAAAAGGGTGTCGAGGTGCTCATCCAGGCCATGCCCCGCCTGCTGGAAGCCTTTCCCCGGCTCAAGGTGCTCTTTGCCGGGCAGTATGAAGACGTTATGGGCGAGGAGGCGTACTATCACAGGCTGATGCCCATGATCGAACGCCTGGGTCCCGAGCATTGGGAGTTTCTGGGCCTGCTCACGCAGGAGGATATGCCGCCTTTCTTCTCCGCATGCGATGCCCTCGTTGTGCCCAGCCTGAACTCCACCGAGTCATTTGGGCTGGTCCAGGTAGAGGCGATGCTATGCGGCACACCCTCGGTAGCCAGCAACCTGCCTGGTGTCCGCCAGCCACCCATGATGACAGGCATGGGTGAGGTGACGCCCATCGGCGATCCAGCTGAACTGGCGGAAGCGATCATGCGCATCATCCGGCAGCCGGACAGATACGGGCGACCACGCTGCGACATCGAGGACACCTTCAGCCTGGAGCGGACTGTATCCGGCTACGAGGCGTTGTTCTACGACCTGCTGCCGGAGCACGTGCAGGCCGTCGAGCCGGAGGAGGCTCGCCAGGTCTGATGCCCGGCCCGCGCAGTTCTCAGCAGGGACCACCCTCTACTAGAGAAGATTTCCTGTGGCGGCACCTGATCGATCTGCCTGCCTTTCGGGCTCTGCTGCGAGCTGTCGAGGCGAGACTCTACCAGGATCTCCTGCCCCTGGCCGAACCGGTGCTAGACGTGGGTTGCGGCGATGGGCATTTTGCCTCCGTGGCATTTCCCCTTCCCCTGGCGGCGGGCATTGACCTGGGAGCCGCCGTGCTCAGGGAGGCGCGCGATAGGGACGCCTACCGTCTGCTTGCCCAAGCCCTGGGTGATAGATTGCCTTTCGCCGACCGGCAGTTCGCCACCGTAATCAGCAACTCGGTGCTGGAGCATATTCCCGGGGTGGACGATGTACTGGCAGAGATCGCCCGCGTGTTACGACCGGGCGGCCGGTTCATCTTTTGCGTCCCGAGCGATCACTTTACCGAGTACTTGCTTTTCACACAGCTCTTTCGGCGGCTCCGGCTGGGGACCCTGGCTACAGCGTACGAACGCTATTTCAACCGGATCGCGCGGCACCATCACTGTGACGGTCCGGACGTGTGGCGGGACCGGTTGGAGGCCGCCGGCCTGCGGATGGTCGATAGCTTTTACTACTTTTCTGCCCGAGCCAACCACGCCCTCGACGTGGGCCACTACTACGGCGCGCCCAGTCTCGTTGCCAAGAAGCTATTCGGCCGGTGGATACTCGCACCCGCCCGCTGGAATCTAGCCCTCACTGAGCGGTGGCTGCGCCCTCTGTATGAGGAATCGTTGCCCGAGAGTGGCGCGTACCTTTTCTTCATCGCCCAGAGCCCTTAAACGGCCCGTTTGTCACCGCCGCCGAACGGTGCTATAATCGACAGGCTGCAGTCTGGCACTGCGATCAAGCCTGCATCTCGACTCTGAACGGGAGTTGCGCGTGACAAAACGTCGTCGGGTGGCGGCGTGGCTACTGCTGGCCGCTGCGCTTTGCTTGACCATCGTCGGACAGATCTACTTCTACCGGCGCCGGGAGTATGGTTGGGACGGACTTGTGTTCCACCTGGCAGCAGCGCTCTCTTTCGTGCTTGCCTTGCGCCTGACCCGACCGTCGACGCCGCGGACGGCACCACCTTCCCCCCTGCGCATGGGCGTCTGGGTGCGCAAGCGAGCAGTCCCCGTAGCGCTCCTGTGCCTGGGCGCGTGTTTCTCCCTTCTTGCCGTGTTTATGATGCAGGGCCGCACCCTCGAGCAGGACACGCACGACGCGGTCCTGGTCTGGGGTCTGGGCGTGATCTGTGTCGGCGCAGCAGCGATCGGGCGTGTTGCCGGAGTGCAAGCCTTCTTTCGCACGTGGAAGGAATCCCTGCATAGAGTGCGTCGCGACACCTGGCTCGAGGCTGCTGCCGTGGGCGCATTGACGCTGCTGGCCTTTTTGCTGCGCGCCACCGCGCTGGACAGCATTCCCTATACCCTGGGGGGCGACGAGGCCTGGCACGGCTTGCTCGCCCGGCAGGTACTCTCGGGCCAGTTGCAGAACCCTTTCGGCGTAGGCTACATGTCGATGCCCACGGCGTTCTACTGGCCGCTGAGCTGGTCCCTCTGGCTTGTCGGCAATACGGTAACCGGGTTGCGGTTTCCGGCAGCCCTGGTGGGCACCATCACCGTGCCGCTCATGTACCTGCTTGTCCGCGATCTGTGGGGGCGAAGGATGGCACTCCTCAGCGCGGTCCTGTTGGCAACCTACGACTATCACATCCATTTCAGCAGGCTGGCCGCAAACAACATCTGGGACCCCCTGTTCGTCGTGCTCATGCTGTGGGCGCTGGACCGGGGGCTTCGAGGCGCTTTGTCCGATCGAACCGGGCAAGACAACAGAGACCTCGCAGAGCGACCATCGGAGCCATCTCCCTTGCGCTACCGGTACTTTATCCTGGCAGGGTTGGTGATAGGCCTGAGCATGTTCTTCTACACGGGCGCACGGTTGCTGCCCCTGGTGGCGGGCGCCTATGTGGCTTTTGTTTGGCTGCAGCGGGGGAGGCAGATCCCGCGACTTGGCATCCACGTGGCCCTGTTGATCGTCACCTGCGTGATCGTGGCTGGCCCGATCCTGAGCTACGCCCAGTCCCATCCCTCCGAGTGGAATGCCCGTCTGAACCAGGTGGGCATCATCCAATCCGGGTGGGTGGGGCGACAGATGGAGGCGACCGGCCAGGGCATGGCTCGCGTGCTGGCAGAGCAATTCATCAGGGCGGCAGGTGCCTTTCACTACTTTCCCGACCGAACAGCCTGGTACGCTGCACCGCGGCCCCTGCTGGGCTTCTGGGCTGGCGCTTTTGCCGTACTGGGTATGGCCTGGGCCGTGGCCCGCTGGCGGGATCGGCGCAACTTTCTGGTTTTGCTCTGGTTTTGGTCCGTCGTCATCACGGGCGGCATGTTGACCGAGAGCCCGCCGTCCAGCCAGAGACTGGTGTTGGCCATCCCGGCTGTGGTGCTGTTGGTGGCTTTTGGCCTCGATCGCTCGGTGCACCTGGTCTCCCGGCTCCTGAACACCGGCCGCGCCCGGGAAAACCTGACCCTGGGCGTATTGGTTGCTCTCCTGGCTGCGGTCAGCATCCACTTTTACTTCGTCGAGTTCACTCCGACGCGACGCTATGGCAGCGCAAACGGCGAGACGGCGACGATGATGGGGCACTATCTACGCGACCTTGAGGGGGATTATCAAGCCTATCTCTTTGGCGCGCCAAGGATCTATTGGAAGTTTGGGACCATGCCATTCATGGCGCCCCAGGTTGAAGGCACGGACGTGATCGAGCCCCTGGACGGGCCGCCCAGTTTCGCGGACGAGGTTGCTCGCACGGGGCTCGAGACCGTATTCCTATTCTTGCCAGAACGCTCCGGGGATCTGACCTGGGTACGGCAGGCATTCCCCGGCGGCTATCTCCGTGAGTTCTACGACGGTCAGGGCCAGCTGAGGTTTATCGCGTACAAAGTGCCATAGCCGCTGGTCGCTGGCACAGGCTGGCGCCTAGCGCAACCGGCCACGGGTCGCTACAGGGAGTCCCCCTCGGGAGAGCCCGCATCGTCCTCTTTCTCATCGGGCTCAGCAGGTTCATCCGCTTCTGCAGGCATCTCCGGCAGCGGGGGTGCAGGCTCCTCTGCAACGAGCCCCTGGTCCTCGTCCTCGACAGGCGCGGCCTCGGTCGCTTCCCCACCATCTTCAGGCTCCTCGCCAGCGCTGTCCGCCTGATCCTCTCCGACGGTCCTCCTCCTCCACCAAAGGACCAGCAAGCCAGCCGAGGCAGCCACTGCCAATACAAGGTCCAACACCTGGGCAAGTCGCCAGGAACCCAGATAGATCGCCTCGTCGCCGCGGGTGAACTCGAGGAAGAACTGCGTCGCAAAGCCGAGCAACGAGTAGAATAGGAAAGCGGCGCCTGCAAAAGGCCAGCGCTGGCGCATCAGCCAGACGCCCAAGAACAGGATGAGCGAGATTCCGGCGCCCACGGCCTGGGTGGCAAAGCGAGAGGCCTCCACGCCATAAATATCCGGTAGGATGGCATAGCCAAAGCCTTCTCCGGGTACCCCATACGCACTGCCGCCCATCAGGCAGGCCGCCCAGCCAACGGCAATGCCGATCGCCAGGCCGGGGGTCAGTGTATCGGCCAATTGCCAGAAGGTCAGGGGCGCCTCTTCGCGCTTTTGAAAGTAGGCAAACAAGATCATGATCAGGAGCCCGCCCAGGATCGCGCCGTGAAAGGACAAGCCCCCTTCCCAAATGCGGATCACGCTGGCCCAATCCTCGCTGAAAACGCCAAGGTTCGCCAGCACGTAGCCTATGCGCCCGCCGAGGATGCCACCAATCACTGCCCACAGGCCAAGGTCGAGCGCTACCGTGCCGCGATTGAGCTGGCGGTTTCCTTCATAGAAGGTCAGCAGCAGCCCCAGGATCAGGCCCAGATCCAGCAGGACCGTGTAGGTCGGGACCTGCAGCTTGCCAATGGTGAATAGCGTGGGGTACATGATCACTCCTGGTTATTAGGATTGAAAGGTCAGGAAAGGGCGCACACCCACCTCTTGGGCTTATTCTGTTGGCTCACCCTGCAATTCCTTGACGATACGCGCGTATCGCTCTGCCAGCTCCTGAGCCTCGCTTTCGCTCCGCGCCTCTGTGTAGATGTGGAATCTGGCAAAGTCGGGATCGGGTAGAATCAGCACCCACCCCTCCTCGCCCAGCAGTATCTTGATGCCATCAATCAGATCGCCACGCTGGTCTTTGTACTGCTGATTCAACAGGCGCATCACTGTGCCCTTTGCCTCCCAAGGGCATGCTACTTCGTGGTGATCCACATGGAAGGCCGGCAGCCCAGCCACGATGTCGGCCAAGTTGGTCTGCTGCGTCGCCAGGAACTCTAGGAGCTTGGCCGTTGCCATGAGTCCGTCAATGGCCGCCTGGAATTGTGGAAAAACAAAGTTCCCCACGCCATCGGCCGCCATGATCACTCCTTCTGCAGAGGACCGTTCCATCAAGGCGTACGGGTCAACCTTGCAACGCAGGACCTTCCCGCCGTACTCGGCAGCGATCTGCTCAAAGATGCCGGGCATGTGAACCGGCACCACGATAGCGCCGCCAGGGTTAGCCCGCAGGGCCAGCGTAGCCATCGCCGCGGCTGCTTTCATCTCTGGGACGTGCTGCCCATTGCGGTCAATCAGAAAGATCTTTTCGCCGCCTACGTCCAGGCGCACGCCCAGATCGGTCTCCAGCACGCCTGTGATCCGAGCCAGGACTCCTATCTCCCTATCGAACTCGGAGTGGGTCAGGGACATCTTGTCCCCATCCACATGCGAGGACAGAGGTACCACCTCCACGCCCAAACGGGTCATGATCTGAGGGAGCACCTCCGCTGTCGGGGCGTAGGCATAATCCACAACGATTCGAAACTCGCGCTGGCGGATGGCTTGGACATCCAGGACACTGAGAAACCCATTGACGTAGGTTTCGGCCACCGCTGGAGCATAGTTGATCGTGCCGATTTCATCAAGGTAGACGCGCCGGAAATCCTCGCGGAAAAAGACGCGCTCAATGCCGCGCTCAACTGCCTTGCTCAAACTATGTCCCTGCCCATCAAAGAACCGGATATCCACCACTCGCTGGTCAAAGGGCGAGAGCCGCACATGGACACCACCCACCGCATCTGTCACATTGGTGTAGTAACGGGCTACCGGAATTGGCACGGACTCTAGGTCTGCGGCGTGGATGCCGGCCGATGGCAGGCCCGAGATGATGGCTCGCTTGATCATGCGCGGGCTGCGGTGTGGATCCCGGTTGATTGTGACCGTGCTCCCTTTGGGCATGGTAGCGCCAAAGGCTGCGCCCAGTTTGGCGGCAAAGTCAGGAGTGAGATCTACGTTCACGACTCCCGTCACGCCGAACCGGCCAAAGAGCACGCGCCTCCCCCTCGCGCCCCAGATAATGCTTGCTTTGACGGTAGCGCCTGGTTCGATCTCCTTTTCCGGCCAGATCTTGACGTTGGCATGCAGGACCGCACCCTCGCCGATGATGCAGTTATCGCCCACCACGGCCCCTTCATACAGTATGGCCTTGCTCTTGACCGTGCATTGGCGACCTACAATGGCCCCTCGGATCTCGGCACCTTCACCAATATAGTTGTTGCGCCAGATGATGCTGCGGTCGATGTGGACCCGGTTATCTACGATGGTATAGTCGCGTATGACCGTCGGTCCGTGGATGACGACACCGCCCTTGATCTTGACCTCTTCGCCCAGATAGATGGGGCCATAGAGCTGAGCATCCGGCGCGATCTCAACCCCACTTCCGACCCATATATCGCCGCCGATGTGCTTCCCCGCCTGCTCAGTCTGAACGCGCCGGAGGAGTACGTCGCTGCTTGCGCGCATGTACTCGCTGATGTCTCCGACGTCGGTCCAGTTGCCGCCAGCCACGTAGCCATACAAGGGCTGCCCCGACTCTAACAACTTGGGAAAGACGTCCTTGCTCCAGTCGGTCTGCACGCCTTCCTCGATGAGATCCAGCACCGAAGGATCGATCACATAGATGCCGGTGTTCACCGTGTCAGAGATGACCTCGCCCCAAGATGGCTTTTCCAGGAATTGTGTGATCTTGCCCTCAGCGTCCGTGATGATCACACCGTACTCCAAGGGGTTGGGAACACGGTAGAGAGTCAGCGTGGCCTTTGCCCCTCTCTCCTGGTGAAAAGCGATTACCTCCTGCAAATCGATATCAGTCACAGCATCGCCGCTGATGATCACGAAAGGCTCGTCCAGGAACTCTTGCGCATTCTTGACGCTGCCCGCCGTGCCCAGCGGTGTTTCCTCGATAGCATAGTGGATGTTCATCCCCAGGTTGCTGCCGTCGCCGAAATAGCTTTGAATGACCTCGGGCATAAAGTACAACGTAACCACGATCTCGGTGATGCCTTGACGTTTCAGGTGATCGAGGATGTGGCCCATCACGGGCTTGGAGACCATGGGAACCATCGGCTTGGGACGTCCGATGGTAAGGGGGCGGAGGCGCGAGCCCTCACCGCCAGCCATGACGACCGCTTTCATAGGTCCCCTCCTTTCGAAAAGCTAGCAGACGCGAGAACCAGGGCATTGGTACACACCCAGGTCATTCCCGGCTTTGTCTGCACTATCAGTAGATCACAGCGGCGCGCAGCGGATCTGGCCATCGGCTGCAGCTCTGCCGGATTGCGATCGTGGATTGCACGCGAACCGGCAAGAGCAACCTGCGGTGTGCTGATTATACTTGAAAACTCGGGCCAAAGCAAGCGACGTTTCAAGGAGATATCTCCGAGGGTGTATTCCAACTTTCTGGGCGACTTTGCCAGCAACCTCTGTCATCTCGAACCGGAGCAGGACCGGAGCGCTAGCGGAGGTCATGCTGCGGTGAGAGATCTTGCCCCTTGTGTTGTAGAGATGCCTCACATCGCTCCGCTCCGTTCGGCATGACATCATTCTTTGGCGCCGATCTTGAGGCGGAGTCTCTTGCATCCAGAAATCGGAAACGCACCCTATCTCCGGTTGCTGGGCACCCACCTTGGTGTCTGATTCTACCAGGGAGCTCAGCCGCCAGGCGGCAGACGCCCTGGGCCGCCAACCATCAGGCCTGGCTGGCAGGTGCGGCAAAAGTTGGTCGTCCGCCGCTCCCGGGTTACCTTGCTGATCTCGTGCGCGCAATTTGGACACGGCTCACCAGCCCTGCCGTGGACGCTCAGAAAATCGCGAACCTCTCTGTCGATGGCCTCGCCTACGCGATCGCGTAGGATCTCGATGGCGCCGTTCAGCACGTCCTCTACCGCAGAATAGAGGCGTGCCACCTCGTCGCTTGTGAGACTGGGACGGCGACGGAAGGGGTAGATCCCGGCTCGCCAGCATATCTCGTCTGCGTAGGCATTGCCGATACCGGCTACGAATCGCTGGTTGGTGAGTATGCCCTTGATCTCGCCATGGTGCCGGCGAAGCCGTTCGCGAAAGAGCTCCAGGGTCAGAGCAGGGTCGATCGCCTCGGGGCCTAGCTCTGAAAACGTGGGCACACGGTCCAGGTCGTCAGTGATGTAGAGCTTGCCCATGTCTTTGGCATCGTGATAGCAGAGTTCGCGCCCGCCGGCAAGGCCGAGCACCAGCGCATCTCGTTTCCGGCGGCGCGGCAAGGGATCACCGTAGCGGATGCGCCCCGCGAGCATGGGATTGATCACAAGCCAGGCTCCACTGTCGAGAGGGAGAAGCAGGAACTTGCCCCGGCGGAGCGCTCCCGTGAAGCGGCGACCGGCCAAGCAGTCAACCGCGTCGCCGCCGAGCAGGTTCCGCAAGAGTAGTGGGCGGTGTACCTCAGCCGACACGATCCTGACTCCGGCGACGCGTGGCGCCAGGAATTCGCGGATCACCTCCAGGTCCGGCAACTCGGGCATGACCTTGTCCTCAGGGCCAATCCGCCAGCCAACCACGACAGGCGGGACAGTGTCTATTGTACGCGAGAACTCTGGTGCGGACAAAGGGGCAGCACCAGGAAACTGGATGCGGCGTCAGCCTGGATTTAGGGATGATTGGGCGCCACTCAGGGCACCGGATCGGTCACGGCTCAGGACCGAATCGAGCCCCCTGTCGCCGCACTGCTGGCTTCAAGATGTCTAGAGCGCTCGCCCGGCCGAGACAACTCTAGGAAATCTTTACCGGCAGAACGTTTACCGCCTTCACAAACAACTCCACCTGGTCTCCTACCTCAAGACCCATCTCCTCCAACGACTCGACTGTAATGACCGAGCCCATGGTCGACTCGGCCGGGATCACGAGCTTGATCTGCGCCATCACGTCGCCCCGCTTGATGGCGGTGACCCTTGCTTTCAACTGATTCCGCGCACCAACTTTCATCGCCTCAACCTCCTTCACTATTGACAGCTAAAGGCTTGGCCTTTTCTCAGCGCGCCGCCCGCGCCATGAGGCGCACGGCATCGACGGCGCTATCTACTTCTTCAGCCGTGTTGAACGCTCCCAGGCCGAATCGCACGGTGCCGTCCGGGAATGTGCCCAGCGTCCTGTGGGTCGCCGGGGAGCAGTGCAGGCCCACCCGGCACATGATGCCATACTCTTCGTCCAAACGCAAGCCCACAAGCGAGGGTTCCAGCCCGGCAATGTTGAACGAAACCGTCGCCGTCTGCAGCTCGGGGTCCAGAGTGCCATACACTGTCACGCCGGGGATCGTCCGCAGCCCACCCATCAACGCCTGGGCCAGTGCTACCTCGTGGGCGCGAATCGAATCGACGCCCCGTTCCAGCACCCAGCGCACGCCTGCCTCCAATCCGGCCAGACCCACCACATTGGGTGTGCCGCTCTCGCCCATGTCAGGCAGAAAGCCGGGCTGCACCTCGTGTTCTGAGCGACTGCCCGTGCCGCCGCGCAACAGCGGTTCGAGCCGTGTCTCGTCCACCCGCTCCCCAATGATCAGGCCCCCCGTACCCATGGGACCGCCCAGCGATTTGTGACCGGTGAACGCCAGCAGGTCGATCTGCTCCGCCTGCATGTCGATGGGATACGCGCCGCCGGTCTGGGCCACATCCACCAGCAGAAGCAGATCGCGCGCTTGGCAGACGGCGCCCACCTGGGCCACCGGCAGGAGCGTGCCGACGACATTGGAGGCGTGGTTGAGGGCGACCAGCCTGGTGTTTGGACGGATGGCCGCTTCCACGTCGGCAGGATCCAGCATCCCCTGCGGCGAGCAACCCACGACCGTGACTTCTATACCACCCGGGCCTCGTCCAGCATGCTCCTCCAGGGCGCGCAGGGGCCGCATCATGGAATTGTGCTCCATCGAGCTGGTGACGACGTGATCGCCCGGTCGAAGCAAGCCGTACAGCGCCAGGTTGAGTGCCTCTGTCACATTCTTGCACCATACGAGGCGCAGTGGGTCGGGTGCGTGAAACAGCTCACACGCCGCCTCACGGGCGCGATACACGATACGTCCCGACTCTACCGCCAGTCGGTGGGCAGCGCGCCCAGGGTTGGCCCCGACCTCTTCCAGGAAACGCACCATCGCCCGGGCTACCCCGGGAGGTTTGGGCCAGGAAGTGGCTGCATTGTCGAAATACACCATGGCGGCCTCCAGAGATGCCAGACGCCTGGATGGTGCCTGGCATCCAGCTTGCCAATCACTTGGTCAACGTCAACTTGAACTCGTCTCCCAGGTCTTCTACCTGCACCGCGCAGCCAAGTCGCTCCGCTGCGCGCCGGACGTTCTCTCGCGATGTGACGGTTTCGACCAGTACTTCGATGGGAAACTCCCCCGCCTGGATGGCGCCGCGAGCTAGGATGACCGGCTGGGGACAGGAGAGTCCACGGGCATCAACAGTGGTGGCCATCGTTCTACACCTCCACTTTCTCACGCATGGAAAAACCGATCACGATGCACACGACCAGCCCCATGAGCACGGCTGCCATGCCATACGGGCCGATGCCACCTACCTTCTCCACACCTTCTACCACCGAATCTGGCACACCAGCCAGGCTGAAGTTGTGGGCCAGCCCTGCGCCAGTGATCATGCCCAGTACGAACACGGCCGCGTCCCCATCACCTTCACCGGAGAGGAACAGCTGCCTTCCGGGGCAGCCGCCCGCCAGCGCAAAGGCCAGCCCGGCCAGCCCCATACCGAGAAAATTCCAGAGATGCTGGCTATGAGCTACCGGTTGGCCAAAGAAACCGGCTGGGCCGAACTGGCCCAGGATCAAGTTCATGATCACAGCCACTACCACGAGCGCGCCCAGGCCACTGATCAGATGGGTGTCGCCCATGAGGATGACATCACGGATAGAACCCATCGTACAGAAGCGCGTGCGCTGAGCCAGAAAGCCCACAAGCAGCCCTACACCCAGGGAAATGAGCCAGAAGGCGTGTTGCGAGCCGGGGCCGCTCTCACTGAAAAAGAGAGCGCCGCTGTCGCTCACCTTGACCTGGAAGATGAGCAATAGGAGCAGCACGATCATGATGGCCGGCATGATCCCCCCGGCTGCAGCGTGGGTCTTGTGGGAGCGGCCCAGATTGTAGCCGGACTTGAGGAATTGCACCCCGACCAGGATACCCGCAGTCAAGCCAAGCAGTCCCACTATGGCATTCAGATCGCCAGCCGAGAACCGCAGCAGTGCCCGCCAGGGGCAACCCAGAAAGGCCAGCGCGCCTATCATGGCGAACATGCCAAGGACAAAGCGCACGATGGGCGCGGAACCGGATCGAGCTCTGAACTCGCGGAACAACAATGCCGCTATCATCGCCCCCAGTACAAAACCGGGGATCTCCGGACGGACGTACTGGACGACAGCCGCCCGGTGCAGTCCTAACGCGCCAGCAATGTCCCGCTCGAAGCAAGCCACGCAGACACCCATGTTCTTTGGGTTCCCTGCATACTGCAAGAGTGGTGCAAGCACGCCAATAGATGCGCCGGTCAGGATGATGCCCCAGCGCGATGCAAAGAAACGGGTCAACTTCTCTGACATAGGTCCCCCTCCTTGGAGTCTACCGCGCATCCTCATGCCTCATTACCCCGGGACACGACGTGGTCACAAACGGACTGCCCCATCTTGCACAGGCGGCGGTATTGGCTTCCGTGTGCTCAGGACACGAACTCTCTGCCGCGCGTAGAAGGCGCAGGCAGGCCTTCAAACGCCGACCAGATCTCTGGCTCTGGCTATGGATCTTGCGCATGGAACGGTCTTCATGGTCGCCAGCGACACACACTCTCCGTGGGAGAACAAAGGCTCGACCCCCATTGCAGGACTATCATAACCTATCATTATGAATTCATTCGAACAAGTGAATTATATCCGAGTGCGCGGCCATTGTCAAATTGGTCGGCAGGCGTTCGAAAAGCCCTCAAGATATCGGGGGACAGCTCTCTTCTCCAGGTGGCTCTGGCGATCCACGGGTTTCAGCCTGGTGGGCAACCGCAGGTTGCGTGCAATCGAACCCGACCGAATGCGTGGAGCCAAGGCCATGCGCGGCAATACTCGGAGCAGAGGTGTATCCGTTTCACTCCAGGTGCAGAACAAGGGTACAAGGCACAGAGATGGAACTGCCGTTCTCGAGCGCAAAGGGAGGGGTCAGACCGTGATCTCGATCCTGTTGCCATCCGGATCCAACACCACGCTTTCATAGTAGCCGTCACCGGTGAGACGAGGGGCACTCGCCACCTGATACCCGGCGGCGCGCAGGTGAGCGGTTCGTGCCTCGACTTGTTCCCTGGAACCAACAGAAAACGCCATGTGAGCATATCCCGTTCGCTGGAATCCCAGGCTATCAGGCGAGTCCGCAACCTGGGGTGACTGCATCAGCTCCAGGCGCGTTCCAGATGAGAAGGTGAGAAAGTATGACTCGAACCGGGTCTCCTGGTTCACATACTTGCTGCTCGCTTTGGCTTCAAAGTACACCTCATAGAACTCTTTGAGTTGCTCAAGCCTCCGTGTCCAGATCGCTACGTGCTCGATTCTCATGGACGCCCCCTGATCCATCTCCTGTGCCATTCGCTCAGGGCCGAACCGGATGACCAGACTGGTCACATTCGCTTCCCCGTCCAGGCCCCGCTTCAGCAGCTCTTCCGTCTTGCCAACTTTCTGACTTGGTGGTATCCTATTCATGGCGTGAGAGTATCCTTTCTGCTCTTTGGCCGTTAGGGGCCGTACCAAGAGCATTATACCTCACGCCACCCTTTCTATAGAATTGTACTGACATCATCCATCTTGATCAGCAGCAGTCGCTCCACGTCCCCGGCAGCCATCTCATCGAGAACGGGTATCGAAAGCCACCTCCCGTCCCGCAACTGCGGCGCCTCTTGAAGCAACTTGGTGACCTTCTTCCCCAGTTTCAGGTTCAGCGCCCGTTTTGCCTGGGCTTTGCCCAGCACTACCTGGGCCAGTATGCTCTCCTTCTGCGGATACAGCGCCACCAGAGCTTTGCCCTTCCTCCGATACCGAAGGCCCCACCCGAGATTCACGGGGCCCCAGGAGCTCCATATCCCCACGGCCTGGCAATTGGTCTCGATGAACAGGGTCAACCTATTCCACAGTAGGTATCGCGGGCCCAGGGCCGACCGGATTTCTTCCGGTGACGGTTGACCACTGAATCCAGAGCTGCTCATCGATCGAGCTCCTTGTACCGCTTTGAAGGCCAGCAACACACGACCCACGCCATTGAACCCAGGTGCAGTGTATCACAGCTCTGTCCCCCGAGCAAGACTCGCTCGCCAGGACAGGGCTGCGCAACCAGCAATCGGGCGGTTCGCAATGATGGATTCGGGTGTGACTGCCAACTGAGTGGCGGCATACGCCATGGGTAAACTCGCGATGACCGGCTTTGTTGCGGCCCTACCCGGCATGCAGGGCAATTGCATTTGGCCGGCTCAGTCTGCCTACTCTAGCTCCCCAGCCGGAGCGAGCATCTTGAGCTTGTCGAAAGACGCTCGCGGAGGCTCGTTCAACGGGCCTTCGGCGTGAGGCACTCGGCTGAGCTCGGTCGAAGCCCTCTGTCGAACGCTCAGGACACCTCCACTCGCTACCCTACTCCAAATGCGATTGCCCTGACCCGGCATGGAGTGTCATTTGACTTTCCCGCGCGTCTTGGCTATAATCCACGTATAGTCGCGGGTGTGACGCAGTGGTAGCGTATCTGCTTCCCAAGCAGACTGTCAGGGGTTCGAATCCCCTCACCCGCTCTGTGGACGGGGGCTCCTGGGCGGGGCCCCTTGTTTGTTTCTGATTCCTGTGCATGGCGGCCCGCTGTGTCCGGGACGGAGAGGAAGACCGGATGGAAGAATCGTACTCGTTTGTCCCCTTGCTGCTTGTGGCACTACTGGCGTTCTTTGTGCCGCTGGTCTTGTCTCGCTTCAAACGGTTGCGGGTGCCGGTGGTCGTGGGCGAGCTCGTGGCGGGCATTGTGATCGGGGATAGCGGCCTGCGCCTGGTGGGGCACGATCCGATGTTGGATGTCCTGGCACTACTCGGGTTCGCCTATCTCATGTTTCTCTCCGGCCTCGAGGTGGATTTCAATGCCGTCTTGCCCAGGCCCGGGTTCTGGGGGGGCTCTGCGAAGGATCGGTTGGGCAACCCCCTGACCTTGGGGATTCTGACATTCGCCGTGACTCTTTGCCTTGCAGCGCTGGCGGGTTGGGGACTGCATGCTGTTGATGCGTCCGATGATCCGTGGCTGGCGGCTCTGATTCTGTCGACCACCTCGCTCGGGCTGGTGATGCCGGTGCTCAAAGAGCGGGGTCTGACCAGCAAGCCCTACGGTCAGACGCTGCTGGTTGCGGCAGTGATCGCCGATTTCGCTACGATGCTACTGGTCAGCATCTACGTGATCCTCTTGACAGAGGGGCTCTCGCTGGACATACTCCTGGTCTTGCTTCTATTTGGTGCCTTTGCCACTGCCTACCGCGCCGCGAGCCTTCTCCGCCGGCGATTCCCTGGGCTGAGGCAGATGCGGAGGTTGTCGCAGGCAACCACGCAGGTTGACGTGCGCGGTGCCTTTGCCATCGGACTGGCCTTCATCGCGCTGGCTCAGGGATTGGGTGCAGAGATGATCCTGGGTGCGTTTCTGGGCGGCGCGCTGATCGCCCTGTTGGCCGGGAACGGAAGCACCGACCTCCGTCACAAGCTGGACCTGTTTGGGTACGCGTTCTTTATCCCCATCTTTTTCATCATGGTTGGCGTGCGATTCGATCTGACCGCGTTGCTCAGCTCGACACGGGCGCTGCTCCTCGTACCGCTGGTGTTGGTTTTGGCCTATGCCATCAAGTTTGTAGCGTCGGCACTGCTCCGCGTCTCTTTCCCGTGGCGGGAGACTCTTGCGGGCGGTGCGCTTCTGTCCTCGCGGCTTAGCCTGATCATCGCGGTGTCTGCCATCGGTTTGAAGCTCGGTAGTATCGATTCGGCGACGAATTCGGCCATCATCCTGGTGGCCATCGTCACCTCCACCGTGTCGCCATTGCTCTTTAACCGCATCGCGCCGGTCGTAGAAGAAGTTGAGCGCAGGTTTGCCATTGTGGGAGCGGGGCGGTCAGCGCGGTTATTGGCCAATCGTATCCTCGGCCATGGGCACGATGTGATCCTGGTAGCGCAGAATTCGCGTCACGTGGAAGCGGCGCGGGAGATGGGGCTGTCGATTGTCGAGTCGGATCCGGCCGACCCCGAGACCTGGGAAACTCTGGACCCTGGGACGCTCCGTGCCGTGGCAGTGCTGCTGCCTGAGGATGAGCGCAACCTGGAGGTGAGTCGTGTTGTTCGGGAGCAGATCGGCATCGAGAGAGTGATATCCCGTGCCCATGACGCCACGCAGACACCTCTCTTCTCAGAGATGGGGGTGCAGATGATCAACCCCAGCCTGTCCCCTGTCGTGGAACTGGAATACCTGTTGCTCTTCCCCACTGTGACCTCGCTCATGACCGACCTTGAGGATGAGCATGATATCAAGGAAGTGCGTGTGCTCTGCTCCGACCTGACCGGGCGGCCGCTACGCGAGCTGGAGCTGCCGGATGGAGCGATGCTTGTGCTGATCCGGCGGGATGGCGATGTGATCTACCCGCGGGGGCATGCGGAACTGCAATTGGGAGATCGCATCACGGTGATGGGGCCTGTGGAGGCGGTCAAGGAACTGGCGCTGCAGTGCAAGTGAACGACCGGGCGGTTCGATTGCCAGGACCCGCTTCCGGCGGGGCGAAAACGCCTCGGCGCCCGCCTGTGATGGTCAGGAGGATTCGCCTTGGTTTCTGCCGCTGATCCTGGCGCGACGCGGGGTGATGCTCGCCCGCCCTCGTGGCTTGACCATACCGCTACCTGGACAGGGCTGCTCCTGTTGGTGACCCTGATCTGGGGCAACTCGTTCATCGCCATCAAACAGATCGTGCATTTCGTCACGCCGCTGCAACTGGTCACCGTGCGCTTTGTGCCGGTGGCCCTGATCTTTGCGGCGTGGCTGCTGCCGACGCGCTGGCATGACATGGTACGGCTGGTCCGCGAGGAAAGCTGGCGGCTGGCGCTGCTCGGGCTGACGGGCGCGGTCCTCTACAACACGTTCCTTGGCTGGGGCGAGACCAGGGTGCCTGCTGGAACGGCGAGCCTGATCATTGCCCTGAATCCGGCCTTCACCTATGCCCTCTCGGTGCTGACACTGGGCGAGCGCCCAAGATGGCAGCGGGTTCTTGGGATGATCGTCGCCTTTGGGGGGCTGTTTGTCATCGTTCGCTGGGGTAGCGGGCGTCCGATAGCCCTGGATGAGCTAGGTTACCCGTTCATCACCATGCTGGCGCCACTCTGTTGGGCGGTCTATACGATCCTGGGCAAGTCGGTGGTTGCTCGCCACCCGCCTTTGCTGGTGACCGGCGCGTCGATGATCTTTGCCGGGCTGTTTTCTTTGGTCTTTGTCAGTCCGGCGCTGCTGGAGCAGATACAGGGGTTGCCTGCCTCGTTCTGGTGGGCGGTACTGTTTCTGGCGGTACCATGCACGGTATTTGCCTTTGTGGTATGGTTTGGGGCGCTCGAAAGGATGCCAGCAGGACGAGTGGCTGGCTTTGTGTACCTGGTGCCCATGTTTGCCTTGACCTTTAGCCGGATACTGCTTGACGAGCCCATAACCGCGGCGCTTGCAGTGGGAGCGGCGATTCTGATCGCCGGCGTGTGGCTGGTGCAGCGCAGGGGCACTGGTTGAGCGGACGTGCACGCCCGGCTCTGGCTTTGTTTGACTCGCTGCTGAGGCCGTGATACAATCGCATCACGATGAATGCGATAGATCTGCTCGCTCAAAGCACCCTCTTTGCTCCGCTCTCTGAGGACGAGCGCTCGGAGCTTGCTCGCGTGTTTGCGCCGCACACGTACGCGAAGGACGAGTACCTCTTCTGGGAGGGCGAGCCAGCCGAGTGGCTGGCGTTTGTGACAGAGGGTCAGGTCAAGATGATCAAACACTCGGAGAGCGGGCGCGAGACGATCTTGGCGACCTTTGGTCCCGGGCAGATTGTGGGCGAAGTGGGTGTGCTGGTCGGCGAGGTCTATCCGGCGACGGCCCAGGCGCTCGAGCCAACGGCTGTTCTCAGCATTCGCAGGGATGACTATGTGACGCTAGTGCGACGGCATCCGGACCTGGCATGGGCCTTGATCCAGGAACTGGGCCGTCGTTTGCAGGGGGCTCACGAAACGATACGCAGCCTGGCAGTTGAGAGGGTGGAGCGTCGTGTGGCCCGGGTGGTGCTGCGCATGGCCAACACGGCCGGCGAGCGCCTGGACAATGGCGCGGTGCGCATCACGGTGCAACTCAGCAGGCAGGACATAGCTGACATGGCTGGCACCGTGATCGAGACAGCCATCCGTGCGCTGAGCAAGTTTCAGAAACAGGGGCTTGTCGAGACCCGAGAAGGGCACATCGTCCTTCTGAAGCCTCACCAGCTCGTGGCCATTGCCGAGGAGCTGTAGAAGCCACGACAGATCCCGGAACCCTGCCCTACTTCAGGCCGTACCAGTTGCCCCCATGTACGTCACCGAGGAAGATAGCTCGCATGTGCCTCGAGTCCCGTGTAGTTCTTTGTCTCACTCACCAGGTGTTCTGCTTTTGGACAGCGCCCATCTCTCCGACAACTTGGTTGAGCTCACCGAGTAGCGGTTCCATGGTCAGTTGGTGTTCGCGTGCACAGTCGGCAATGGTGTGAAAGGGGGCGATGTAGCAGCCGACACATTGCAGGCCGTGCTGGGCAAAGATGACAATCGTCTGTGGGTGGCGATCGATGACCCCCTGCACGATAGAGTCAGCCGTGATCGTTTCTGGCGTGTGAGCAGCGTTCATAGAAACCTCCGCTTGGCGAAAGCTTGTCCCCATTCTACCACAGGACCTGGGTGTCTGCCATGATCTTGATCATACTTGCCAGGCACCCGAGTGCGCCTTGACCTGTCGAGGTATCTCAAGTAGACTGAACTCGCAGATCTGTCGAGGTCCCGGAGAGGTTGTCAGGGTCTGACAGCCTTTGTCAGGCGGTTGACCCGAAGCCGTCACTGAGGCGGTAGGGTCCTGTCAAGATTGCCTGGACCCGATTTGGTAGAATGGTCTTCAGAGCGGGCACGGTCCCGGCCCGACTGCGGCGTCAATTGCGCTGCCTGCGGTGCGCCGGGGCCAACACCCAGTTGTATGCGGATTGTGACGGTTGAGATCTCGGGAGGAAGGAGTATGACTGACGACAAGGCTATCGTTGCTCGGGGATTGGTCAAGTCCTATGGAAGAGTCCGCGCCTTGCGAGGCGTGGACCTGGAGGTGGAGCGCGGTGAACTCTTTGGGTTCCTTGGCCCTAATGGCGCGGGCAAGACGACGACGATCCGTTGCTTGCTAGACCTGATCCGGCCGGATGCGGGCAAGATCCGCGTCTTTGGGTTGGATCCCCTAGCTGACCCTGTAATGGTGCGCAGTCGTGCGGGCTATCTCCCGGGTGAGCTGAGCATGGAGGCGGGACTGAAGGTAGAAGGGCAACTGCGCTACTTTGGCGACCTGCGGGGCAACAAGATCGACTGGGGCTATGTACAGGAGCTGGCGCGGCGTCTTGATCTAGACCTGACCATGCCGATCAGGAACCTCTCAAAGGGGAACAAGCAGAAAGTCGGCGTTGTCCAGGCGCTCATGCACCGGCCCGACCTGCTGCTGCTCGACGAGCCGACGGCTGGCCTCGATCCGCTGATGCAGCAGGAAGTGTACCGGCTGCTCCGCGATGCGCAGGCGGCTGGGGCCACTGTGTTCTTTAGTTCACACATCATCAGCGAGGTCGAAGCGTTGGCGGATCGGGTTGCCATCATTCGCGAGGGTGTCATTGTCGAGGAGGCGCGGCCCAGCCAGTTGGTGAGCATGGCGATACGCCGCATCTGGGTCCGGTTCCAGCGGCAGGTGGACCCGGCTCCACTGTCAATGGTGGACGGCGTCACCCTGCTCTCAAGGAGCGACGGCCTGCGGGCTCATCTGCAGGTTGAGGGGGAGATGGATGGGTTGATCAAGGCGCTAGCCGTATTCCCGGTGAGCGACCTTGAGATGGAACGTCCCTCTCTGGAAGAGATCTTTTTGGCCTACTATGAGGCTGACAAGGGCGAGAAGGAGAACTGACATGCTAGCAGAGCTCAAACACAGTTTGAGTCGCAGGCGCGGGCAGATGATCGGTTGGGCTATCGGCGTAGCATTGTATGGTCTGCTCATGGCTTCCCTGTTTGACTCGATCGTCGGCATCGAGGGGTTTGAGGAGATGATGGCTGCTTACCCGGAGGATATCGCAGCCTTTTTCGGCGGCCTGACCGCCATCACCACCCCGAAGGGTTATCTGGATATCTATTACTTTAACTACATGCCAATCATCATTGGCATCTTTGCCGTGAGCATGGGCGCGGGGTTGCTGGTGGGCGACGAAGAGAAGGGCATCCTTGATCTGGTCATGTCCCACCCGATCAGCCGGACGTCCCTTTTCTGGGGGCGGGTCCTGGGGTTTGTGGCGGTGATGATCCTGATACTCTTTGTCGGGTGGCTGAGCTGGGTGCTACCAGCCCAGGGCACGTCGATAGACCTGACATGGATCGAGTTGCTGCGGCCCTTTGCGCCTATGCTTGGCCAACTGGTGTTGTTTGGCGCGCTGGCGCTGCTGTTGAGTCTGGTTCTGCCCTCGGGGCGTGCGGCAGGGATGCTGACGGGCGGGCTCCTGGTTGGCAACTACCTGTTGATCGGCCTGTCCAACCTGAATGAAGATCTGAAGGCGTTTATCGAGTACACTCCGCTATACTACTACCAGGGTGGGAAAGCGGTGGATGGACTGGACTGGGCCTGGCTGGGTGGGGTCGTGGGTGTGTCGTTGATCCTGGTCGTGCTGGCCTGGTGGCGATTCCAACAGCGGGACATCCGGGTTGGCGGGGAGGGGGGCTGGAGTCTGTCGCTGCCGTCGCGCCTCCGCCGTGGGAAGTCCAGTCAGGAGGCGTAGCCGGGCACGGGACGCGGCACGGCGCGGGGGAGGGGGAGATGTCAGGAGAGGAGGCGACCGGGCACGGTGAGGCGGAGGCCACGAGCAAGGCCATTGTCAGGCGAGTGATGCAACTGGCCTTCATGCTGGTGATCTTGGCAGCAAGTATGTTCCTGGCCTCGGGACGTCTTGACTGGGGCATGGCCTGGGTGTACCTGGGCCTGTACGTGGGCCTGATCATCGCCACCGGGCTGGTGATCGAACGGGACCTGATCGCCGAGCGTTCCCGTATCGGGGAGGGAACCAAGGACTGGGATCGGGTGCTCGGCAGTCTATCGATATTCCTCGTGACGCCAGGCGCGTTGATCGTCGCTGGATTGGATGAGCGCTTTGACTGGTCTC
>JBFFCR010000006.1:0-27769 GCA_041559855.1 Anaerolineae bacterium
CCGTGCCCCTGAAAGTCCCAGAGCACGGCTGTGTAGCCAGCGTGCGCCAAGGTCAGGGCAAAGCCACGCATGATCGCCGTGGAACCGGCTAGGCCGTGCGCGATCAGCACCAGAGGGCGGCTGACACTCTCCTGTTCATCGGGGGCGAATACTATGAATCGAGGCTCCGCATCTCGAATAGTTGTGACCTCAAGGCCGCGCGCCGCCGCCCCAATCTGCCAGACAGACGGCACCACTAGCAAAAGCCCAAGTACCGCAAGCATCCAATGAGGTCTTTTCACTGCAGCAACCCCTTCCTCTCTCCAAAGCTGCGATTCGCAGCGGTCCCGGATCTTCAGGCCTGTACCCTGGTCTCAAGTGCGGACCCTGAGGATCTCACGCAAAGGCACTCAATCCTCAGGGTCCATGGCAGCAGCAGCCACTACTATTATACCACAGATCTCCGGATTTGGATACCGCGAGTGAAACACTGGCACTTGTCGCCCATAGGCTAATGTGATATACTGCTTGGGCAGCCGGACCCGCTTCTCCACCAGGCCTGCCAAGTGAGGGTCATGGCAATCTGGGTCAAAGGAGCGTCGCTGCTGCCTTCCTCCTGTCAAGCAAGTCAGTGGCCGAGTTCGGGGTCGTCGACGTCGTTTCTACCATGATGCACCACGGGAAGCCGACCAGACTTACCAGACAGGTCCTATCGGAGAGAGCTAGCTCTGTGTCTGTACCCAAGGCTCACAAGGTTTTGCTAGAGATCACACCTGACCCAGGGCCGATCGACGAGGTCGAACGCATCGCCGACTCGTGCCGCGCGTTTGGGTCCTCGCTTGGCCATCCCTTTGAGATCAGCCTCTCCTCTGCGCGGGAGGCCACCGTCTCAGTGGTTGTCCCAATGCTCAATGAAGAAGCCAACCTACCGGCCCTGTACGAGCGACTTGCCAAGGTTCTCGGATCGTCGGGCCTGTCGTACGAGCTTGTACTGGTGGACGATGGCAGCACAGACGGAACAGGTGCAGAGATCCTGCGGTTGCGCCAAGAGGATCCCCGTGTCAAGTATATCCGCCTGGCCCGGAACTTTGGCCACCAGGCGGCCCTGACCGCTGGCCTTGCCCACGCGCGCGGGGAAGCGGTGATCGCGATAGACGCCGACTTGCAGGACCCGCCAGAGGTGATCACGGAGCTGCTTGCACGCTGGGACGAGGGATTTGATGTCGCATACGCCGTCCGCCGCCACCGCAAGGAACCGGTCGCGAAACGCATCGCGTATGCCTTATTCTACCGGCTGCTCCACCGCGTTGCCGCCGTCGACATACCTCTTGACGCAGGAGATTTCTGCCTGATGGACCGGCGCGTGGTCGATCAGCTAAACGCCCTGCCCGAGCGCAACCGCTTTCTGCGCGGGCTTCGCACCTGGGTCGGGTTCCGCCAGATCGGGGTAGAGTACGAGCGGCAAGTGCGGCACGCAGGCAACACCCAATACAGCTTCTGGAAGCTGGTTCGCCTGGCCGTGGATGGCCTTGTCTCCTTCTCATACATCCCGCTCCGGGTCTCTTCCACCGTCGGGTTCGTCGTCTCACTCGGCAGCTTGGTAGCCGGTCTCTACTACCTGATCCTGCGCCTGGCTGGGCACCGCGACCCCGCCGGCTTTGCCGGCATCATAGTTGCGGTGCTATTCCTCGGCGGCGTGCAATTGATTACTATCGGCATCATGGGCGAATACGTCGGTCGCATCTTTGACGAGGTAAAAGACCGGCCCACATACATCGTGTCTGAACTGGAAGGTTTTGACACATGACCGTCCCCCCTTTGCGCATCTTGATGTTGGACAACGAATTTCCTCCTTTGGGCGGCGGCACGGGCGTGGTGAACTATCACATTCTGAAGGAGCTGGCAGCCTACCCAAACATCTGGGTGGATCTGGTGACATCGTCCCGTACCCGTAGAAACTACGAAACGGAGCGTGAATCGGAGCGAATTACCATATTCAAGGTGCCGGTGAACAATCGCAACATCCACCATTCCAGCAACCGCGAGCTTCTGACCTATACCTGGCGTGGATTCTGGTTCAGCCGGGATCTTGTCAGAGAAAGGACCTATGACCTTAGCTTTGCCTTTGCTGGAGTGCCAGCTGGCGCGATCAGCTATGCCCTGAAAAGGCTCACTGGGCTTCCCTATATTGTCTCGCTACAGGGGCCAGACGTACCTGGCTTCGAGGCCCGCTACAGCTATTTGTACCCTTTTCTCAAACCAGCCCTTCGTGCCATCTGGGGCAGTGCCGACACGGTCTTGGCTATCAGCCGTGATCATCAGCAACTGGCCCACGAGACCATGCCCAAGCTGGATATCCCGATCATCTACAACGGGGTGGACTCGGCGACGTTCTGTCCTGGCCCAGCCAGAGACGGACCGCTCACCGTACTCTGCGTTGGTCGCCTCATCGAGCGCAAGGGCCAGCATGTCTTGCTCAAGGCTATGGCAAAGATCCTGCACCAGCAGCCGGACCTGACCGTCGTCGTGCACCTGGTTGGCACGGGCGACGAGGAGGCGAATCTAAAGAGGCTGGCGACAGAGCTAGACATTACGCGGCAGGTTCGTTTCGCTGGCTTTGTCGCTAGGGAACGCATGCCGGAGATCTATAGGCAGGCCGACATCTTTGTCTTGCCCTCTCAGAATGAAGGGATGTCCATCGCACTGCTCGAAGCGATGGCCTCTGGGCTGCCGGTTATTGTCACCGACGTTGGTGGCTCCTACGAGCTCGTCCAGCCCGGCGAAAACGGACTCATTGTGCGCTGGGGAGACGAAACGGCCCTAGCTGAAAGCCTCGCAACCCTCTTGATGGATGCAGCACTTCGGCAGCGAATGGGACGGACTAGCCGCGAGAAGGGAGAGAGGTTTGCTTGGCCCGAGATCACGCGGCAGTACGTTCAGTTGTTTCGCCAGGTCTCAGAGCAGGCAGCGGGAGGAGAGTAAGCATGCGCGTGTGCCTGGTCTTGAGCGAGTTCTTTGCCTGGGGTAAGTATGGTGGTTTCGGGAGTATGGCCCGGAGTCTGGGAAACGGCTTGAAGAAGCGCGGTGTCGAGGTATGGGCGATTGCCCCGCTCCGGCGCGGGCAGCGAAAACGAGAGGCCATAGACGGCATCACCGTGCTTGGGTATCCAGGCTCCAGGGTCCTGACAACTGAGGCATGGCGTGTGCTGCAGCCAGGTGGAATTCTCTACATTGCATCGCCCGACTATCTGCATTGGAAAGAAGACTTTTACAATTGCGACTATTCCCACAACAATGTCACCACTGTACGGCGGACACTTCCACTGCTCCATAATAGTGGGTTCAAAGCGTTGAAGCATGTCTATCTCAGCGGATTCTTTACAGGGAGACCCGCAACCCTGGCAAGCTATCTGGTCCATTGGGGACTGCGCTTCGCCGATGGCAATGGGCTTGACAGGAAGCTGTACAAACTCAAGCTCGATTTCTTGAGACGATTCATCGTGATTGGCGAGAAGCAGACATGAATTCGGAGATCAGCGCGACGGAATCTCAGAATGTAGCGCCTGAGATCGCCGGCAAGATTGTGCAGGGACGGACTGGCTCGAAACGTGCATGGCTCGTGTGGCTCTTGCGCTTGGCGATTGCCATTCTGCTGCTGTCGCTCCTCTTCGTCAAGGTTGATGTGAAAGATGTTCTTGCCGAACTCCGCAACGTCGATACGGGTCTTTGGTGTGTGGCCATACTACTGAGCTTTGCTTTCCGGGGAATTCTGACCTATCAGACGTCACTTGGGCTGTCGCCTTTGGGCATGCATGCTACATTCGGCCAATTGCTCAAGATCTCGCTGATCGCAGATTTCTACGCCTTGATCTTGCCGGGTACGTTGCTTGCCGGGGGCGCCGCCTCCTGGTATAAGCTGAAACGCATTGAAAACAAAGGCATTGCATCCGCGGCTCTCGTGGTCTTTTTCCGCATCACGTATACCTTGACTCTGTTGGGAGTCGGACTCGTTGCCATCTGCCTCGATGCTCGCAGCTGGATGAGAGCCTTGCGGCTGCCTGCTCTGGGCATGTTCCTGGCATGTCTGGTTCTTTTCCTACCGTTCATATCCCGTCCAGCTGCTCGCTTCGTGGCCAGAACCACCGAGCCCGTCTTGCGCTCTCGGCGGCTACCCGAGTGGCTGCAAAGCAAAGTCAGAGAAGGCCGCGATACCGTGTTCCGCTTCCAAACCCTCCGTGCATCTCAGATTCTGCTGGTGTTTGCACTGTCAATGCTGGCAATTGCCTTGGCCATCTTCGTCTGGCATCTGCTGGCAAAAGCTGTCGGCATACAACTGCCGTTGCTCGTGATTGCATGGATCAGCTCATTCCTGTGGATCGTCGAGGTGATCCCAATCTCCATAGGTGGTCTCGGCTTGCGCGAGATGAGCCTCGTAGCGATTCTGCACGACTATGGCATTGCACAAGCACAGGCCGTAAGTTATTCGCTCGCGATTTTCAGCTTGATGGTGGTCAGCGGCCTCGCAGGCGGTTTTCTAGAGGCATGGGAAGCCCTCTTCGATACGCGTGGGCCGCGAGGCGCCCTGGCCGACAGAACGATGAAGAGACAAACAAATGAAACGCGACGAGCCTTTAACGAGAACGGATCGCCCAAAGACTCGGCACCCACTCTGGAACCTGCTTGTATTCGGAATCACTCAGACCTTGAGCCCACTCATCTTGACGATCCCCGGTAGCGCTGCCCAGATAGGAGGCATCAGTCCGATGATCGCAGTCTCGGTCCTGGTAAGTTTCTTGTTCTTCCTGCCGATCTACCTCTTCCTGCAGACTCGCCACCTCAACAAGGTAGCCACACCCGCAGTGTCCGTTGACCCGCCGCGGAGGTAACAGTGAAGGAGTGCCCGATCTGCCAAACTGGAGGGCGGAGCCGACCAGAGCGTCATCTCAACGATATCGCCTTGCTCAAGTGTGGTTCATGCGGCTTCGTCTATGCGGACCTGCCGGACGAACTCATCCTTCGAGCCAACTCCGCATACGATGACGAGGCCGAAGCTCGATATCGCTGCCGCCAGACCTTCCTCGATGATATGTGGTTCCAGACAATCGCAGTGCGGTTCACCGAGAGGCTTGGTACCGGAAGTGTTCTTGACGTAGGGTGTGGCAATGGCCGTTTACTGCGCCAATTCCGCTGTCTGGGTTGGGAATGCTATGGCGTCGATATTTCGCCATGGAGCGCAAAGTTTGCAGACCGTTATGGGTTTGAGCTCCACCGCGGCACAATCGAGGATGCAGTATCGGAGATCAGGGAGGTCGATCTCGTAGTCAGCAGTACCACTCTGGAGCACATAGCACAGCCAGTTCCTCACATTCAGGCGATTGCGCATGTACTCAAAGCCGGCGGATGGGCTTACTTCTGCGGGATGCCAAACTACGCTTCCATTGCCGTGCGCCTCGGATTGTCAGCCTTCCACGCCAACTATCCGCCGGACCACGTCAACTTTTTTACAGCGGAGACCCTAGCCAAGTTATTCCAGGTAGCGGATGTCGCTTTCCGAGAAGTGACAATACGAACCTATGGGATACCTGAGTTGCATCGAGTCTACAATGGTATTGCAGAGATCTTCCGCGCACGGCAGATTCCAGCTGTCAGCGATGCACCAGGTCAGGCCCAGTGCTCGCCATACACACCCGCCGCAGAGCCAAGTGGCATGAAAAGGGTATTTGGAGGGTTTCTGCTCAGAACCTACTATCAGGGTGGGAGAGTGGGTTACGCTGGTGATAAGCTCGAGGCATTAGTCAGAAAGTGGGAGGGGCGTTTGGCCCATGAACCTCCAGTACGTCGTCAAGCGAATTCTTAGGCGCCAGATACCGGATGGCTGGGCATTTGGCCTCCTCAAACTGATGGGACAAGGCAACTTGGCAGAGGTTGCGCCCGCCGAGGCGTGGGCCAGACTTGAGGAAAGGCTGGATGGCGTGGGCACAGATGTGGTTGGCAGGCACGTTGTCGAGATTGGCAGCGGACGCCACGCTCGCCTCGGACTCCAGATGCTCGGCGCAGGTGCCAAGCGCGTCACTCTGGTCGACCTTTATGCGGCCGATCTGAACCAACCGAAACACAAGGCTTTGCTCCAGGAGGACTGCGTCAAGTTGGGCCTTGGTTGGGAGGATGTGACCAAGCGCGTGAGGATCTTGAGCGGGGACTTTGCGCACCTGCCTACTCCGGCCTTTGAGGAAAGTGCGGACATTGTTCTCAGCTCGGCAGTGCTGGAGCATACCTTGAGCCCGCAGGATGTCCTAGCAGCGTGTTACGCGTGGCTCAAGCCCGGCGGCCACACATCGCACGAGATCGACCTCCGAGACCACCTGTTTGAGTTTCCATTCGAGATGCTCACCTTCTCTGAGGAGATCTGGCAGCGCTGGCTCAATCCCAAACGAGGCTTCCACCAGAATCGCTGGCGCCGCCCCGAGTATCTCGAGGCCATCAAGAGCGCCCGGTTTGTCAACACCGGGTATCGAGTCCTGCAGCGGGATGAAGCAACGCTAAGAGAAATCCTGCCCCGGCTAAATGAGCGGTTCAGGGATATGGATCCGGATATGCTTTCGGTGCTCGTAGTCCATCTCTATGGCGAAAAACCACGTTGAATGGGATGAAAATGACACAGAGTGATCCTGTCCCAACGCTTCAGCGGTGGACGCTGCCCATACTGGCCAGCATGCTGACCCTCGGCCTACTTGTACTGACGCTGCTCGACTATGCCATCAGCGCAGGCAGTTCAATCGTAATTGCAGCTTGCCTCTTCTTGCTTGTACTCCTCTCAATCCTGGTGATCCGGCTTCTGGCGCAGACCCGGCAGCCGGCCGCGACTCTGCAGGTCTCCCCAATCTCTCAGGTTACACCTTCGGCCGCATCCCGCCTCTTGCTCGGCTTGACCTTGCTGGCCATGTTTCTGCGCCTCTTTCAGCTTGGCGCGGAGAGCTTTTGGTACGATGAGACCTGGACTGCCTTGTTTTCCTCACGGCCGGCTAGCGCGATATTGCGCGGGGTCAACCCGCTGCCACACATGGTCGCCCACCTGAGCCTGTGGCTCGGTCGATCCGAATTCATCTTGCGGCTGGGGCCAGCGCTCGCCGGAGTGCTTCTGATCCCCGCCACGTACCTGCTCGGTCGAACGCTCTACAGGCGGATTGAAGGATTGACCGCCGCCGGAATCCTGACTGTGTCGCTCTACGCCATCTATCACAGCCAGGACCTGCGCTTCTACTCCTGGCAGATGCTCTTCTCCACACTGACGCTCGCCTTCCTGCTACGCGGGCTCACCCACCGGCGTTGGCACGATTGGGTAGGCTTTGCTGTAGCTACTGCCCTAAACCTCTACACGCACCCATTTGCCCTTTTTGTGCTCGCCAGCGAGGGCCTTTACGCGCTCGCTGTTGCGGTCGCGGATTCTGTTGCTGCCCACAAAGGCCTACCGGTTGGCGATCACCGTCGGTACTTGGCCGCATTCCGCTTCCTGGCCCCACTCGCGCTCTGTGCTCTGGCTGCCCTTGTCGCGTTTGGGCCGGGATGGACCCACCTCTCCGCCCTAACCAACGACCCCGATTGGTCCACCGGATCCGAGTTTGCCTCGACAGGCATGCAGCGCAGTTCGTGGCTCGTCACCCCCATCGCCACCTGGACCTATGAACTGCCGAGTTCGCTGTTGGCACTGACGCACCCCGCTTTGCTGGCTGCGTTCTTTGCCATCTTTTTCGTCGGGCTGCTATCGTCATCCCGGCGCCGGGCGGCCTTGGTCCTTCTCTGGTTTCTGGTCCCGCCGGTCATCCTTTTCTTCGCAAGGGTTCGCTTCTATCATCGGTACCTTAGCTACTTCCTGCCGCTTTTCATGATCGTCGTGGCCCACGGCATCCACTACATCGGATCGATGCTCAGAGGCAGGCGACAACGTCTGCTCGCTGTCGCGCTCCTTGCCGCACTTGCGGCAGCTCCCAGCCTTGCTCAGCTACCTGACTACTATCAAGGAACACAGAAGACTCAGTGGCGGGAGACAATCTCGTTTATCGAGGCCAATCACCAACCCGGGGATGTCGTGCTCGTGACACTGAATTCCATCCTAGGGGCCCCTGTGCAGCCTTTCGACTGGTATCGGACGGTGCCAAGCACCGAACTGCCCTGGCAATACTTTCCCAAAGACGGCACACTCGCGGATCCTACTCAACTGGGAGAACTTCCTGCCATCACGCAGCATTATCGACGCGCCTGGTTCATTTTGCCTATGGGCTCTTCAGAGATCGAAAATGGGATTTCCACAAGACTCAGTGGGCACTTCTTGCCTGTCGAAAAGCTAGATTTTGGCCACCTGGAGGTGTTGCTCTACCGGGCCATCTCACCGGGAGAAGCTCCGTGAGACGGGCTGCACAAATTGAAGCGGAGGCCCGGACACGATTCGATGCACCAGCCCACCGCTCAATCGCGCGGTAGAGGCTGCCCCCCCGAGTCTGTCCGGTCGATGCTATTCGGCAAGGATTATATCCAAACCGTACAGCAATGCCATTGCCTCGGGCAACGAGAACCGGGTCTTGCGTAGCACGTTCAGGCCGGGCGCAATGGCATAGTTGGTCGCCCCCGCGAAATCGGCCCCGGTGAGATCCGTGTGCCAGAAGCGGCTGTCTTTGAAATCGGTGCCGGTGCAGACGGCCTCGGTCAGGTTTGCCTCGGCAAAATCGACGTCGTGGGCGGCGCAGTCGACGATCCTGACCCGGCGCAACCCCAGCCCCACAAATGTCGAATGGCTGATGGCACAGCGCTCGAACCCGATAGCATCGTATAGGCCCAGCGCAGGCCATGATGCCTCGGTCCAGTTCACCCCGATCACCCGCGAATCGACGAACCTGACGCTGGTGAAGGAGCAGTCATCGATGCGGCAAAGGCTCAGATCGCAGCGCACGAAAGAGCAGTCCACGAACCGGCAGGCCATGAAGCGCGTCTCCAGGAACGAGCAACTCGTGAAAGTGCAGCCTGCGAATTCCTTGGCACAGATCTCCCCGCCGTCTAGTGCGAGCCCTTCAAAGGTGCGATCCCCGAGCTCAGCCGGATCGGCAGTAAGCAGATCGAGCATGGGCCCCCTGGCGCTCACCAGATCCCGTAGCGGACATCCCAGCCGCTGCGCAGGATTGAATTGAGGATCGGCAATTTGATCTCGGCCGGCGTGAACTCGTAACCGTCCACCGGACGCTGCTCGAAACTCCGCCTGATGCCCCACCCATTCCCAACCTCGTGGGCCATTACCACGCCCTGCACAACGCTGTCGTTACCCGCCCCATCCCTAAACCTGCCATCCACTCCGGCGTGATGCAAAGCGCGGTTGGCTCGATCCAACATGGTGACCGTGTGCCGCGCCTCGTCGAACTTTATGTGAAGCTGGTAGCTCCGACCAAGACCTGCCACGGCAATCGGCCCCACGGTACCGGGATTCGCGTGCTTCCAGGACACCACCAGCTTGCCGTTCTGCTGGTCCACCATCACCGGTGCGTCAAAAGTGTTGATGGCCTGGATCTGAGCGTGCAGGGTCTCCAGCGGAACCGGCTGACCTTCGCCAGGGAAGACAAAGATCCGCGTAACCGTCCAGTTCAGAAAGGGCACAAACCCAGCAACCGAGAGAAACAAGGCAGCCAGGAGCACGATTAGCATGGTAGTCTCATTGCCGCCGAGCAGGATGGTCACCAGCGCCAGGATAAGCGACAGGGCAGCCAGGTATAGCAGCGCCAGGCCGAATACGGTGAGGAATCGTTTCGCCATCGAGCTATCTCCTTTTGTCCTTCGAGTGTGCGCGCCGGTCGATGGGGGTGGGGGGAAGTGGAGAATCTGTTCTCACGCGCGCCAAAGTATACCATATCACGGGCAGATAGGCAAGAAGCAGATGACAACCCAGAGATCCAGAGAATGGATGTTGAGACCAAGCTGGCGACCGCAGGGTACAGAGGTTGCAGGTTGAGTGCATCTGAACGTGCGGACCGGGGGATCACGCCACAGACACCCACTGTTACAGCTCTCAATTGGCTGCTACCAGCTTGTGTCACAAGTGCAGCTATGCTATAATCGCGAGGCCCTGGACGCCAGCTCCCCCTTTCCGCCTGCGCACCGAGAACCTGACAGAGGCAACCATGCAGGTCATGCAGCCAATTCCGCACCAAAGGAGGGTATAGTGGTCAAAAAGACCGTAGGGTATGTTGAATTGGAATGGGTTTGCCCCCAGTGCGAGTCGCGCAACCGCGGCACGAGCAAAAAGTGCACCAGTTGCGGCGCCGCCCAACCAGAGGACCTCCAATTCCACCAGGCCGCGCAGGAGACACTGATCTCTGACGAGGCCGAGATCGCTCGCGCCAAGGCCGGACCCGACATCCACTGTGGCTATTGCGGCACGCGCAACCCAGCCGGCGCCAAGACCTGCCGCCAGTGTGGCGGCGACCTGACCGCCGGCGAGGCACGACAGGCCGGACGCGTAGTCGGCGCGCACCGCGCGGCACCCGCCGGCGAGGCAACCTGCCCGCACTGTGGCGCGACCAACCCGGCGACGGCGCTCGAGTGTTCCCAGTGCGGGGGCGCCATGAAGCCGGTGGCCCCCGCTCGCCCGGCGCCAGCCGCAGCCCAACCCGCCCACAAGCTAAGCCCGATGGCCATCGTCGGCATCGCCGTGGCGGTCCTGGTGGGCCTGGTCCTGTGCGTGCTGCTCATCACCTCCCTGTCCTCAACGGAAGCCGTCAACGCCACCGTGCAGTCCGTGCAGTGGCAGCGCTCGATCGTGATCCAGGGACTGCACGACGTGACCCGCGAGACCTGGGAGGACGAGATTCCGGATGGCGCAACCGCCGGAGCGTGCACCGAAAGAGTGCGCAGCACACAGGACGAGCCCGCTCCCCGCTCCGTCGAGGTCTGCGGGACGCCATACACCGTCGATACCGGTACCGGTCACGGCGAGGTAGTGCAGGACTGCGTGTACGAGGTATACGACGATTGGTGCGAGTACGTGACCCAGGAGTGGGCCGTCGTCGATAGCGTGGCGGTCGGCGGCAGTGACCTCAACCCGACCTGGCCCGATGTCGCCGTAGCGACCAACCAGCGCGAAGCAGGACGGGAAGAGACGTTCCAGGTGGTGTTTGCCACCGAGGATAGGACCTACACCCACACGGTCAGTGATGTCAGCACCTTTCAGCAATACCAGATCGGCAGCCGCTGGGTGCTGACGATCAACAAGCTGGGCGGAATCACCGACATCGAACCGGCGGAGTAGCAGCATTCCAGGTTGGGCTGGCACACAGAACTGGTCACCACCCAAGGGTGGTAGCCAGTCGGCCACTGGCAGTTCCGCGCGAATGGCAAAGCAGCACCCTTGACTTTCGTGGGCTGGTCGGCTATAGTGGAGATGTAGATGACGTAGCAACGCTATGGCAGTTTCGCGGTAGCGGCGATAGACAGAGCAGCCACACAGGAGCGCTGAAGATGGCCCCGGTAGTACTGGGGGCTGTGTTCGACGCTCGGTCTCTTTCCAGAGGAAAGAAAGGAGGGCCAATATGAGGTGATACCACAGTAGTTACGGCGTAGCTCACGGATTGAGTGTGTCATGGTTCGGGTGCAAGCCCGGTTGAAGGTCACCATGCCGGCGCATCCGCTGCGTGACTGAACCACTCGGATACAGCGTCACATCTTCTGGTTCAACAGAGCCATGGTGTCACTCTGATGAAGAGACTGAACGTAGGGAGCGTCTTGCTCGAGATGGTGTGCTACTGTCCAGGGAGGTAGGAACATGATTACCAAGGTCTTGCGCGTATCGATCGTTTTGGTTCTAGCGACAGTGCTACTGGCTGCATGCGGTGATAGTGGCCCGGAACCGGGGTTTGACGTGACCGGGTTGTGGACAGAACAGAATGGAGACAGCACTCTCGAGTTCACTGAGGCTGGTGGCTACATCCTTGCTTTCGACCCGTCGCTCAGTGATGGAACAACCCAGTTTGAGGGGGAATCGTACACCCGTGTCGACAACAGCCACCTTACTTTCACGATGCTCATGGGAAGAGCGTCGCTTGAGATCATCGAGGTCGAGGCCACCATTAACAGCAGCAATGTGCTGCAATTCAAGTTGGATGGCAAGAACTATCGTTTTATCAAGGCCGGTGGTTGACCCGTAGAGCCTGCACACACAGCCAGGGAGCGCAGAGCTCCTCTTGCGCCCTGCAGCTGAGTTGCCAGCTTGCGGCCGCCTGGTCTCTGGCCGTCGCGAGAGCAAACACGGAGGTGAGATGAAGAGACATCTGCTGCTGCCCCTCTTGGCTGCTCTAGCGAGATTGTGAGCCCTGATGGCTGTAGCTCTCGAACCGTGTCGCAACGGGTCACCTGGTTCGAGAAGCGCGATGGACTGGACCAAGCCCCCCTGTGGCTTGGTCCAGTCTGGTTCCGTTGCGAGATTCAACGGGAGTCGCGGCGGTCGTAGGTGGCTGAGCGAGGCCATCCGAGCCTGCCCGCATGCGGTCCCGCGTGGGCTGTGGAGGCGGCCAACCCTCCCCTACAGATCCACAAACTGGCGGTCGTAGAGGTCGCGGTATAGGCCACCGCGCGCCAGCAGCTCCTCGTGGCAACCCCGCTCCACAATGCGCCCTGCATCCACCACGCAGATCATATCCGCGTGCTGGATAGTGCTCAGGCGGTGGGCGATCACGATGGCCGTCCGCCCAGCCAACAAGCGCTGCAACGCGTCCTGGATCAGCATCTCGGTGATGGTGTCCACGCTGGCGGTAGCTTCGTCGAGGATCAGGATGCGCGGGTCAGCCAGGACGGCGCGCGCGATGCAGATCAACTGCCGCTGGCCCACTGACACGTTGACACCCCCCTCCAGAATCTCGGTGCCATAGCCTTCGGGCAGCGCCAGGATGAACTCGTGGGCGTTTGCCAGGCGTGCGGCCTCCTCTACCTCGACATCACTGGCCTCGGGACGTCCGAACCGGATGTTGTCGGCGATGGTCCCTGAGAAGAGGAAGGGGTCCTGAGGAACCAGGCCCATCTGCCGCCGAAGCGAGCGCTGCGTCACGGCGCGCAGGTCCACGCCGTCAATCGCGACCGCGCCCTCGGTCACCTCGTAGAAGCGGGCGATCAGGTTGGCGATGGAGGTCTTGCCCGCCCCTGTCGGCCCCACAAGGGCAACCGTCTGTCCCGGCGCCACCAGCAGGTCCACATTGTGCAGGACGCGAGTGTCGCCACGGTAGGAGAAAGAAACGTCGCACAGCTCGATCTTGCCCTCGATGGGCGGCATGTCCGCAGCGTCTGGAGCATCGCGCACCTCCGGCTCGGTGTCGAGCAGGGCCAGGACCCGCTCGCCACCCGCCATGGCTGCCTGCATGGTAGTATAAAGGCGGCTCAGCTCCTGGATCGGCTCGAAGAACCGGCTCACATAGGCCAGAAAGGCAACGACCACGCCCAGCGTAAGCTCATCCGCCGCCACCGCATGCCCCCCGAACCAGAGCACGATGGCGGTAGCCAGCATGCCCAGGAACTCGACGGTGGGGAGAAAGACGAATGAGAGCGACATGGCGGCAACCAGGGCATCCCGGTTGGCCCGGTTCACCTCGTCAAAGCGCTCCCGCGATGTCGCCTCCTGGGCAAAGGCTTGGATAACGCGCATCCCGGAAAGGTCCTCAGCCAGGTCCCCGACCACCGCCGCGATGCGGGCCCGGGTCTGGCGGAATGCAACCTTGGCCCTGCGCGTAAAGAGCACCGTCGCCAGCAGCATAAGCGGCAGCACCGCAAAAGTGAGCAGCGCCAGTCGCGGGCTCATAGAGAGCATGACGAGCACGATGCCCACCAGCAGGACGGCGTCGCCGATCAGCGTGATCAGGCCCTGCGAAAGCAGCTCATTGATGACCCCCACGTCGCTGATCACGCGCGAAATGGTCACGCCGATGATATGGGTATCATGGTAACCAAGTGACAGGTCCTGGAGATGGGAGAAGAGCTGCGACCGGAAGGTAGCCAGCACTCGCTGCCCCACCCAGGAGAGCAGGTATCGCTGTCCAGCGGAGGTAACGTACAGGCCGGCAAAGGTCGCAGTGATCAGAAGGGCGATGCGCGCCAGGCCAGCGGGATCTCCCTGCGCGATCGGCTGGTCGATGGCCACCTTCACCAGATACGGCGCAGCCAGGGTAAGCGCCGAGGCGACTAGCATCAGCAGAAAAGCGGCGGCCATGCGCTTCCAGTGCGGCTGCAGGAAAACGAGCAGCCGCAGTACGATGCGCCGGTCAAAGACGCGGCCCTCCTCGGAAGCCTCACCAAAGCGCTCGATGGCGCCCCGCGGCCCCATGCGTAGCCCACCCCCGCCAATCGAGAAGCTCATGGGGTTTCCTCCCAGAGATCGAGAGCCGGGCCCGGCGGTACGGCAGGGACCTGTTCTTGGGGCCGCAGTTGCCGGTGGTAAATCTCGGCATAGATGCCGGAGGTGCGCAGCAGTTCCTCATGGGTGCCGCTGGCGGCGATGCGCCCCTTCTCCAGCACCAGGATCAAGTCCGCGGTGCGTACCGTGCTCAGCCGTTGGGCAATGACGAACGAGGTGCGCCCGCGCATCAAGGTCTCCAGGGCCAGTTGGATCAGGCGCTCGGTCTCGGTGTCGACGCTGGATGTAGCATCATCCAGGATCAGGACACGAGGGTCCTTGAGCAAGGCGCGGGCGATGGCTACGCGCTGCTTCTGCCCCCCCGACAGAGTGGCTCCCCGCTCGCCGACCAGAGTGTCGTACCCCTCGGCCATCTCGGTGATGAACTCGTGGGCCTGGGCAGCCCGGGCGGCGGCCTCGATCTCGGCTTCGGTGCAGGTGGGGCAGCCAAAGGCTACATTCTCGCGGATGGAAGCGGCAAAGAGGGTCGTCTCCTGCAGGACGATGCCGATCTGATCGCGCAGTGAGCTCAGAGTCACCTCGCGCAGGTCCTGACCATCCAATGTGATGCGCCCGCCGGTTGGGTCGTAGAAGCGTGGGATCAGGTTGATGATGGTTGACTTGCCCGAACCGGTCGCTCCCAACAGCGCGATCACCTGGCCTGGCAGGGCCTCAAAGCTGAGGTCGCGCAGGACCTTATGCCGTCCAAAGTAGGCAAAGGAAACCCCCTCAAAGCGGACGTGACCACGCACAGGCGGCAGGTCCCGCGCCCCGGGGGCATCTTTCACCTCAGAGACGGCGTCCAAGATCTCAAAGACCCGCTCGCCGGCGGCAGCAGCCATGGCCAGGGCTGGGATGATCATGCCCAAGCGACGCACAGGATTGATGAGCTGGCTCAGATAGGTGGTGAAGGCTACCAGCTCGCCCAGAGTCAGCGCGCCGTTGATGACCAGCGTGCCGCCGTACCAGATGATAAACACCGTGCCCAAACTGGCGGTGAGGTCGATCAGGGGCACGATGAACGACTGCAAGCGCACTGCCTCGGCAGAGAGAGCGAACCATAGCGTGTTGTCGTTGTCAAAGCGCTCGATCTCGGCTGGCTCCTGGGCAAAAGCCTTGACCACCCGCGCCCCGCGCAGGTTCTGCTCCAGCCGTGTCGTCAGGACGGCGAGTTGCTGCTGGATCTCCAGCGATAGGGGCCGGTAGCGGCGTCCGAAGCGGAAGGCCAGATAGGCCACAATGGGCATGGTCGCCAGGGCCAGCAGGGCCAGTTGTGGGTTGATCAACAACAGGGCGACGAGGGTGCCCAGCAGCAGGGCTGCGGCCTCCACCAACCGCAGCGTAGCCCGCCCGGTAAGAAAGCGGATCCGCTCCACGTCTTGAATAGCCCGGGATAGAAGCTGCCCGGTCTGCGCCTGATCGTGATACGAAAAAGAGAGCGCCGACAGCTTGTGATGGATGGCGTTGCGCAGCTCATAGGCCACTCCCTGCGAGGCGATCTCGGTCCAGCGCCCCTGCAAGAAGGTCAGCACCCCTTTGAACAAGGTTGCCGCCAACAGGGCCAGCACCGACCAGCCCAGCAGCGCCATGTCCTTGCCATCGATACCGCGGTCGACGATCCAGCGGATGAGTTGGGGGATGAGAAGTGACAGCCCGATGATGGCTACCACCAGTAGGTAGGCTCCCACCGTGGTGCGCCAATAGGAGCGCAGATAGCCATAGCAGCGCAGGAGGATGTGTCCGCTGCCGCTGGTCCCGCTTTCCTTGCGCTCTTGATCCTGTTCGTTGGCACTCATGGCAAGGATGCTCCCGAGAGGGTGGTCAGCAGGCCAGCATGGTCCGAGGCCCACAGCCAACCATCCCCGCTGGATGCAGGCAGGTTCAAGATGACGCGGCTGTCGGCGACACGCAACGAGCCGTCGCCGGGCACCAAAAAGATGTAGTCGATCCGCTTGTCGAGGGCTTGGTAGGGATCGGTGAGATCGCCGGTACAGCAGGTGTGTCCTGGATCGTCGGGATGCGCAGCGCGGTAGGTGTCAATCCAGCCCGCCGCTCGCAGCGCCTGGATCTGGGGCGAGTCCTCGCGGGCGTTGAAATCTCCGGCAACGACGACCGGAGCGCTCGTGTCGCCGGCAGCGACAAAGGCGATCAGCGAGGCGGCCTGGGCCTCGTTGACGGCGGGATCACCGTGGGTGAGGTGGGTGGACACCACACGCAGGTCGCCCCAGGGAGTGACCGCCGTGGCCTGCAGTGCTACCCGGTGCTCAAAAGGACCGGCGCTGGCCTGTAGTATGGTCACGGTAGCGTCGCGCAACGGGTAGCGGCTCAGGATCGCTTCGCCCTCCTCAAAGAGGATGGCCCAGCGGTTGCCGTTGGCGCGCAGGTATAGGTAGTTCAGGCCGGTGCTCTGTGCAAGGGCGCGGGCGGCGCTGCCCCAATGCCAGGGCACCTCCTGGAGGCAGACTATGTCAGGATCGAGGCGGCGGATCTCGGCGGCGATCAGCTCCAGCCGCGCGTCCAGGTGCTCGAAGCGGGGAAAACCGTGCAACACGTTCAAAGATAGGACCCGCAGCGGACCTTCGGAACGCGAGCTCAGTGTGGCGCAATCCTGGGGACAACCCTCCGCCCGGCTACCGGGCCGGCTGGCGTTCAGCACCCAGATGGCGATCAATAGCACAAGCACGGCGAGGAGCGGCAAGATCCAGCGTCTGGATCTCCGGACCGTCTTTGCTTCTGGCGAGTTGTCTGAGATCAGGCCGTTGCTCTCAAGCACGCGCCTATTGTAGGCCGAATCGGGACGAAAGGCAAGCCTGCCATGCCACGGGGCGCCGCGACACCACCGTCCCATACCAGCCTTCCATCATTGAGACAGATACTCTGCCACCTTCTCCGTCTCTACCTGCCAGACGCTCTCGGCGATATAGGGCTTGAATCCCAGCTCGTTGTTGATCTTGAGCATGGGTGCATTCATGTCAGCATTGCCGGTACGCACGAACTTGGCCTGTGGCCGCTCTCGCAGAATCCGCTCCAGCATCTCTGCCTTCAGCCAGCGGCCCAAGCCCCGGTTCCTGTACTTTGTGAATACGCCCGTGATCCCTTGGCTGATGATCTCTGGTCGGTTCGGATTCCAGATCACTTCTGTGTATCCGGCAAAGTCGCCCGTCTCCTTCTCCCGCACATAGAGGGTCCAGCGCTCGTACCCGCGGGCAAAGGTGCTCTTCTCGTCCTGGCGGACGGTATCGGCGGAGAAGTGAAAGTCCTCGACCTCGAGGTCACCGAGAGGCTGCTGGTTGAGTAGTTGATGCAGATCCACAATTGCCTCGATATCCTCCTCTGGATATGCGCCGTCCCACATCCCAAGCTCAAAGCCCGCCGCGCGCTCGGCCGCCCTGGCGCGCCATTGCCGGAGCAGATCGGCGTCGACGTCAGCGATCACAAGCTGGTTCGTATGCGATTCCAGTCCCTTCTCAGCCCCGATCCGCCTCATGAACGCCTCGCCAGCAGGAATGCGATCCGTCGTATTTGTAATCAGCAATCTGCGGTTGTTCTCCCTCGCGACCTGGACGATCCTTGATAGGAACTCCCTGCCGAGACCCCGTCTGCGAAACTCGGGAAGGACATTGATCGCAAACTGGGCCAGGTGCAGATTGTCTTCCATCGTGTATTGGGCAAAGGCGTACGCGACCATCTCCGTTCTCTCCGCATTCCACGCTGCCCAGGGAGCCATTGTGACATAGTCGGGAAAGCTGTCCCGCCCCTGAATCGTCTCTTCAACCGGCACCGGCGGGTCGTCGGGCAGCCGTTCGGCTCGCATCCGGTTGGCGCACCTGTTAAACACAGCGGCCTCGGCATCGCTCATGTGCCGATAGTCCCAGACATCTACCTTGATCGACATCGTGTCCTCCTCCCTCCAGGAATGGCGCCTGCTCGGAGCGGGCATCGCGCACGCACCACTTGCGAGCCACCCATGCCGTAACCACACGCACTCATTGTAGGCGGAATCGGGACGAAACGCAAGACCAGACAGGGTACAGTGTGGCGCCCAGGTGGCTACTCCGAACACCTGTCACAGCAACGCGGAACCTGCCCTAGTGGAGGCGCCAGCGGACGTCCACTGCGCGAAACCACACAAAAAAAACGCGGGAGCCTGTTGAGGCCCCCGCGCATGTGCGCGTTTGGTTCAGCCGACCAGGTACCGGCGCGCCTAGAAACCGAAAACACTTAGCGCGGTAGCGGCTCCCAGGCCCAGCAGGCCCAGGATCGCCCCGGCGATGGCCATCACAACGATGTAGACGACCAAGCCGATTACCACCGTGATGATGGTCTCCACCCACTCCAGATCCAGCGCCTCCTTGGCGGCGATGAGCCAGGCAGCCAGCATCGCGAACACCGAAAGGATCAAGATCGGAGCCAGCAGGCAGTCCAGCGCAGGGACCACACCCAAGATGCCGATCACGCCTATCACCCGCCAGACGTAGGCCAAGCCCAGCGTTCGGACCAACTCCTCGAAGGTGACGTCGGCATTGTAGAGCGTGCGCCCGACCCAATTGACGGCAAAGGCACCGACGGCGAACGCGACGACGCCGAATACTGTCGACACAATCGCCCCCAGCAGCCAGCCGAACACGTTGCTGGATGCCAGCGACGCGAGCTGGACGAGGAATGTGACCGCGGCTACCAGGATCCAAGCGGTTGTGGTGAAGCTGGTGTCCTTTTCAACCTCGGCGTACACGCCCTTGCGGAACGTAAACGCGCCAATGATGCGATCTTGTAACATTGTGTACCCTCCGATTAGTGAGAATAGTGTGGGGGAACCGCACCGTACCAGTGCAGGCTGCCCATGTAGCTTGTAACCCCGCGGCAGCAGATTAGTTGCGCATCGATCCCGGCAGCACCCAGCTCAAGATCATCCGGCGGGGCTCGCCGGGCCAGGGCGGATCGTCCAGGCGCGCTTGCAGCACAGGATTCCGTGATCCCCGGTTCTGTGCTTCGCCCAAGCTTTCCGCAGGCTGGCGCAGAGTTCGCCTTCCCTGATCTCTAGTCCTATCGTTCCGCGTCGTCTACTGCGCGCTGAATCGAGCTCATCACATCTATGTCGCGCTGCATCTTCTGATGCCAGGTCTCTAGCACATCTTGGAGCTCTCGCAGTGGCTGCAAAAGATCGTCCACTGCACTGTCGAGGGACCGTACAGCATCACTGATGGCGGGCAGGCCGGCAACGCGAGCTACTTCTTGCAGAGCATCCTGGACCGAATCGATGGACCCGAGGCCATCAGAGACCATCCCTTCTAGCTCGACCAGATCACCATATACTCGCCGAAGGCTCTGGACCGCACCCTCAATAGCGCCATCCAGACTGCGCAGACTGCCCTCGCTTGGGTTCTTCCGAAAGGCGCGACTGGCCGCGACAACGGAGTCCAGCCCCTGGATCTGCTGCAGGTTCTGGTCAAATGCCTCGATCCCACGCAGGATGTCAACCAACCCATCCAGCGCCTGGCCACCTCCAGGCGAGGCAGCGTCCATGGCCTCGACGACCACATCCCACGCGTTACCCACCAACGGGATCTGGGTCTCTTCAAGCTGATCCACCTTGCGCAGCAGGGGGGAGGCTCGCCCGATTGCAGAGAGCCGCGAGCTGACATTGGCTGCCTGCGCCTGATGCGATTCGAGGCTATCCTCAAAATCGGGCGCATTCTGCAGCGTTTTCTGGACTTCAGACACTGCCTTCTCCCAGGGATCAACGCGCTCCACTGGCACTGACTCAGACCTGCTGGATGTCTCCGAAGCGCACGCGGTAACGGCGAGCACAACGATCATCGCGGAAACGAGGAGCAGGTTCTTGGCACGACACTTCCGGTTCTGGGACATTTCTCACCTCTCTGTAGTCATGACTTTGTATTGGAGTTCTGTGTAGGGCGCTCTAGGGGCCGAAACGCCTCCGCCTGCTTGATAGATCAGTCACGCCGACCGTGGGGAGCACGCCTGGCCGTCCAGCCAGCATAGCCAGACGCCAACGCAATGATCTTGGAACCATTATACCACACCTTGTCAAGAAAAGTGACAAAAGCATGAGAGCCCAGCGAAGGCTACTTCGATGCCCCCACCGCGCGGTTGGTGAATCCAACGAGCTACTATCTGCATCAGCGGGCTACCCGCCGCCACCCGGTGTGAGCCGGCAGCGCGCAGGCCAGGATCACTCGGCGGGGCTCGCCGGGCCAGGGCGGATCGTCCAGGCGCGCTTGCAGCACAGGAAGGGTGCCGGGCAGGAACCCTGCCTTCTTGGCCAGTTCGCGCGTCGCGACATCACCCTCATGGGCAAGCATGTGCACCCAGGTCGCACCCTCCACCCTAGCATGTTCGAGGGCCACGCGCAGTAGCTCTCCGCCGATCCCGGCCCGCCGGTAGCGCGCGCGGACCACCGGGCCGAACAGCCACCAACCGGGGTATAACTGCTCATCCTCCGTAAAGCGGTACACGACGACGCACCCCGCAGGCCGGTTCCCAACCGTGGACAGCAAAGCCAGGCCGCCGCCCGTCTCCACGACACGCGCTGCCAGCGAGCCAGGCGGCTCCTGGAGGCCAGGCAGCATCTCCCGCCCAAAGAGCCGCGGCAGGGTCCGCGCATCGCGCCCATCTGCCTGGCGGTAGCGAGCGCGCGCGCCGACCACCTTCTGCGCCAGGCGGCGATAGGGTCCCCACGACTGCAAGCCCTGGAGCAAACCGAGCGCTGCACCCTTGACTGCGCGGACCAGGCGCACCAGCCCCCGGCGCAGGGGAAACACCCCCATCCACAGGCGCGCAGCCAACCGCCACGTCCCCCTGTCCAAGCGATAGACCCGCCCTCCGCGCTGCGCTCGCTCCACGCGCCCCAACACGCGGTCTCCCGGCACCGGCCGGTCAGGGGATAGGCGCGCATCGCCCCGCGTCTCCAACAGCAGCACTCCGCCCCGCACCTGCTTGCCGATCACGCGATGGGCCTTGAGTCGGTCCCACTGTGTGCGCATTAAAGCCACATCCCCGATCTCCAGGCGGGCAGCATCGACCGGCGTCACAGTCAGAAGATCCCCGTCGCGGATAAAGGGAGCCATGCTAGCGCCGTGCGCCCGAAACTGGAAGGAGCCACCTTTCGACAAGATCTCAGCGGCAAGTTCCACGAACGCGTCGTCGCCCAATCTCAGCTCGCGCATGGCGGCCTAGCGACGGTCCAGAACCTGGTCGGCATAGACATTCATCGCCGCCGACATAAAGTCGACCAGCCCGGGCCGGGCATTCTCGTAGAAGGCGCGGAACTCGGGATGCTCAACGTACATCAGCCCCAGCCCGCGGTAGATCCCGGCCGAGCAGGGATAAAAGTTCTCGATCCAGGCGTGATGGCGGGCCACCATCGCCTGCACCTCGGGGTCGGCAGGGTCCCGGTCGACCAGCGCCGCCATGCCGCTGGTGACCGCCTCGCCCTCGGCCCCCACTGCCTGCCACTGCTCGCGGCTCATCCTCTTCACCCGTCGCTCTGACTCCTCCACCAGGGCCGGGTCGTGCATTTCGCGGGCCTCGCGCTTGTAGCGCTCGATCTGCTCTGCGCTGAATCCCGCGTAGAGCTCCTCGTCTGTCAAAGTCATGTCGTCCTCCGTGAGTCAATCGATCATTCGCTCGATCGTTTTCAGCAGGCGCGCCAGCCGCTCCGCGCGCAGGTGCAGCATGTGCCGGTGATGCTCCAACGCCGCCACCCGGTCGGGTCTGGGATCGTACTGAGGGGCCCCGGGCCGCCGCGCTCACATCTCGCACGGGTCTTGGCACTGCACCAGCAGCACAGGGACCGTCGCCCCGCGCACCACCCGATCAGCCACGCTGCCCAGCAGCCAGCGGCTGAGCCCCGATTGCCCGCGCGTGGACATGACGATCAGGTCTGCGCCCTGCTCATCGGCATAGCGGACAATCTCCACGTAGGGCCGGCCCTGAAGCTGCTCCACACGCAGCGCGATGCCCTGAGGCCGGATCATGGCGGCGACGCCCTCCAGATACTCTCGGGCCAACTCGGCCGACTTTTGCTCCGCCCTGCGCACCGCAGCTGGCGCCGAAAAGCTCACGTCCGGCAGCGGTTCCAGCACTTGCAGCAGGACCAGCTCCGCGCCGAACTTTTCGGCCTGAGCCACCGCGTGTGGCAGCGCCTGCTCCGCCAGCTTTGAGCCGTCCAATGGCACCACGATTCGCTTGTACATAGATCACCCCCTCCTCTTCGGGCTGCGCCAATCTCCTGCCCCTGCCATGTGCCTTGTGCGCAGCGGAAGCCACTCCATGCGCTCGGGCAGCATCTCGAGGCGATGCTTCAGCGTCGCCACTTGGCCGAGCCCGGGATCGTCCATGATCCAGTGCGCATTATACACCATGACGCTACGTCAGTGTCAAGACCCAGCCAGCACCTGTGCCAGAGCCGGGAACGCAGCCATCATACCGTAGAACTCGTTTCCGGCTGGGGTCGGCGTGGGGTAGGAACTGAACTTGGCGATCACCATCTGCGCCACAGGATCGATCACAATCATCTGCCCGCCATAGCCCAATCCGTGGTATGCGCCGTGCTCGTTGTGCGTCATCCACCACTGGTGGCGGTAGGAATAACCCTGGTTCATGGGGCTTGCTGCCGGGCCGCGCGCAAAGGCCTCCCGATCCCCGCCGCGCTCTATCTCCTCAACGGCGGCGGCAGGGACGATCTGATGTCCGTTGAACTGCCCCTGCTGCAAGAGCATCTGTCCAAACCGGGCCATATCCCGCAACGTCGTGAGCAACCCAGAGCCTGCCGTCTCGGCGGCCGCAGAATCCACGATCCAGAAGGCATCCCGCTCAGCACCCAACTTGGACCAGATCCGCTCGTGCATGATCTGGGCAAGTGATTGGCCCAGCGCCCGCTTCATGATCCAGGCGAGCACGTCGGTGTTCGGCGTCAGGTAGGCAAATCGCACCCCATGCTCACCGACTTTGCCCATCGTCGGCAGGAATTCGTACACCGACGCCGGGCCTGTATAGCCCTCGGGCCTCGCCCTCCAGCCTAGCGCCATGGCGTACCCCAGGTTCTCCGACACGGGATCCACATTGTTGTCAGCGAACCACACCGCCGTGGTCATGTCCATCACCTGGCGAACTGTGGCATCGCCGAAGCCGCTATCTCGTAGCTCCGGCAGGTAGGCAGCCACCAGTGCGTCGGGGGCCAGGGCTCCTTCGTGAGCCAGCATCGCCGCCAGCACGCCGGTCATCGACTTGCTGGACGAGGCCCAGGCGTGGAGCGTATGCGGCTGCATGCCGTTCAGGTACTGCTCGTAGATGATCTTGCCCCTGTGCAGAACTACGATGCCGTCCGTGTACGTGAGCTCGACCATATCGGGAAACGTGAACTCTGTGCCTGCGCGGTTTCGATAGGTGACCTGTGTGATATCAAACGGGGTCTGCTCGAGCCGCGCTACCGGTCCGTCGCCGCGCCACACATCCACAGTGCGGTTCAGCGCCAGATCGTTCTGGAAACTCCAGCGGTTGTAGGGGCCGTAGAGCTGGTTCGCGTGGGTGACCAGCTTTTCGGGCGACGGCGGGAATCCGCTCATCAGTCCCAGCTCACGGGCAGTTTGCAGTCCTTGTGGTTCAACCATGATCCGTTTCTCCATTCTGCTCAAGACGGGAAAGTAGGGAAAGAGATCCCAATGCGGCGTCCCCACGCCTCAGACCCTTCGTAGAGACGTCCCGTCGGGACGTCTTCTACTGAACCTCCCCGGACTCTGCCGGCTTGCCCATCGGCTTTTGCGCCGCCACTGTCAGCCACACCGGCAGCCCCGCGCGCGGGTTGCTGCGCCAATCCATCAAGCTGGCATCGGTCCCCGGCAGGTAGGCGTGATCCTCCCAGAAGCGCGAATCACGTGCCGGGTCCTCCGCCAGCCTTCGGAGGACCAGCCCGGCTTCCAGCAGCGGATTCAGGAGATCAGCGAGAGTCCAGTTGAACTCGTACACCGGAGCTCCCGACTCGACGTCCACAAAGGGGCCGGTCTCGAAATAGGGCTTTTCCATCTCGATAGGGATCCTCTGGTCCTTCCAGGGCCGCAGGAACGGATGCACATCGTAGAAGACATAGTGCCCGCCCGGCTTGAGCACCCGCCTGACCGTCGAAAAGACCCGACCCGGATCGGCGATCCACACAAAGAACCCGTTGCTGGAGACCACCAGATCGAATGCCTCGTTTGCCAGAGGGGCGAGGTCGGCAGCATCGCAGCGGACGAACCTGATTCCCAGGCCCAACTCGATCGCCCGCCTCCTGGCTACGGACAACTGCTGCCCCGAGATATCGGTCGAGGTCACGACGGCACCCATGCCCGCCAGGGCAAAGGCTGCCAGGTTGTCGCCACTGCCGACGACACAGACATCCTTACCAGAGAGGTCACCGGCGAACTCGCGGATCATCTCCAGAGCCCTGCCGTCAAAGGCCAGGGCTGGTTCCTGGTGGCATCTGCGCCAGCGCCCGTCCTCTTCCCGCAGTTGTTGCCAATCGCCAGCCAGAGCGTCCCAGTACGTGCGATTCGCCTCGTGCATCTCGGTCATCGAGGTACCCTGCCACAGCGATGGGCGCGAGTCTGAGCGATGGGCGAGGGTCCCCCGACCGAGCCCGCGGGCCTACCATCACCCTCCCCGCAGAGACGCCCTATGCGCCCTCGGGGATCTTGCCCCGCTGCCAGGGCCATGCGCCGACCGTCAGGTCCCGCTTCTGGAAAAAGAACACCGCGATCCCAAAAGCGATCAGCGCGATGGCAAGAAGGACTAGCATATTGCCCAGTTGCTGCCCATGCTCCAACGCCCCCGCTGTAGCTTCGTAAAAGTGAAAGAGGAACAGCTTCTCAATCGATTCCAGCGACGCGATCATCCCCGTCAGATTGCTGCCCAGGTAGCTAGCCACGACTACAACCGTGGCGATCATGCTCGCAACACGGCGGCTGGGGCAGAATGTCCCCAGAAACAAACTGATCATGCCAACAGCCATAAGCAATGGCCATGCCGCCATCAGGGAGAGAAACAGATCCGCGGCGGTCACCTTTGTGTCCACCTGGCCCAGGATGGATAGCAGGGTCAGCGCTGCGCCAGCCGCCGCGATGGCGAGGATCAGAAGCAAGGCCACACCGAGGGCAACCGCCTTCACCGCCACAATCTGCCAGCGCGGGATCGGCAGCGCTACGATCATCTCAAGCCGGCCGCTGTCCTCCTCGCCAGCCAGAGTGCCGGTGCCATTGATGATGGCATAGATGGCGAGAATGACCGGGATCAGGTTGGTCACCGTCGAGGCCATGTACCCCTCGAAAGAGGCCATGCTGATGCCCATCGCTTGATATATGGGCAGATCCAGGATCTCCTGGAAGCTGGACATCTGGTCGGCAAAGGTAGGGTATAGACTGACATATACCACCGGGAAGAAGAGAAGCCCCAGGCCCCAGCCGATGATCGCCCCGCGCCGGAAACGAAGCTCCTGTAACAACAGCCTACGCATTGCCCCCTCCATTTCCCTTGCCATAGTAGGCGAGAAAGATCTCCTCCAGGGACACGTGCATAGTCTCGATGTCGGTGATGCCATAGGAAGCGGCTTCCACCATCACTATGTCCAGATCTTGGCGGATCTCCAGGGTGACACTCTGCTCATCCCGCGCCAATACCTGGACCCCATCCCGCGCGAAGGCGCCTTCCGGGAGGGGAGCCGCAAAGCTCAGGCGCACCCGCTTAAAGTGTTGCGTAGTCAGGTCCTCAACTCGTTCGGTCGCCACCAACTGACCGTCGCGGATGATGCCCACCCGATCGCAGACGGCCTGCACCTCCGGCAGGATGTGCGAGGAGAAGAACACCGTGGTGCCCGCACGGTTGGCCTCGCGCACCAGGTCCATCACCGTCTGCTGCACCAGCGGATCGAGGCCCGTGGTTGGCTCGTCCAGGATCAGAAGGTCGGGCTTGCTCATAAAGGCGGTCACCACGCCCACCTTTTGCTTGTTCCCCCGCGAGAGCTGTCCGACGCGGCGGGTGATATCCAGCCCCAGCCGCTCCGACAGCACCTTCCAGTAGTCGGGATCCCGGTTGCCCTTTTGCAGTGAAGCGTACATCTGAAAGAAGCGATGGACCTTCATGCTGTCGTACAGGGCCAGCTCGCCCGGCAGGTAGCCCACCCGGTCCCGAATCGCGACGCCCTCTCTCTGACAATCCTTGCCAAAGATCAGCGCCGTTCCGGCGGTGGGACGGATGATGTCGATCAGCACTCGCTGCGTCGTTGTCTTGCCCGCTCCGTTGGGGCCAAGAAAGCCGAACACCTCTCCCTGTTCCACGCGCAGGTCCACGTCCAGGATGCCCCGGTGCCGGCCGTAATAGACCGACAGCCCGCGGGTCTCAATTGCATAGTCTGCCATCGATGTCTCCTTGGATCGACTTTACAATCTTTCCGATTCCACTCAGTACTGTCACTGAACAGCTCACTGACAGGTCTGCTTCCTACCTTGTCACCAGCGGTAGGTAGACATGCTTCTGGCGCGGATACTCCTCCGCGCCGATGTCGAACCCGCCGCCCCAGGGCCGGTGCCCGCCGTAGTAGTCCAAGATCACCCCGCCATTGGCCCCCGCGTCTATTGCCGGCGAGCCTGCCGTGAGCTCATAGTTGCCCCCGCCCACAAAGAGCGGATCGGCAACGATGTCGTCTTCAATCAGCACCGATGGAACGTAGTTGAGCGAATTACCGAAGAACAGCGTGTAGTAGGCGCCGACCACCCCGTCGTCGCCTGGATCGCGGCCGATGGCAACCGAGAAATTGGTGAGGATGTTGTTCACCATCTTTACCACTGCAAACTCATTGGCCATTACCCCGTACTGGGAAGCCAAGCTCTGGTGCGCGAAGGTGTTGTGCTGCACAGTCGCCGCGATATATTCGGCGTACAGCGACGACCCGTTCACATACGGGCCCTCGGCCGCCGCCACGCTCGCCGGCACCGCTGCCCCCTCATCCACAACGAGCTCCAGAGTTGGGTTGTCCACAAAGTAGTTGTTCTCCACCACAGCCTCTGGCCACCCGGGGACCTCCATCCCGCTGAGGAACAGCGCGCTGCCGTTGAGCGGCGCCTCGTTGGCTGAGAAAGAGCTCCTGCGCACTGAGCTGAAAGGGTGCTTCACATAGATAGCACCGCCGTCGCCCGAGTCGGTTGTGTTCTCGACAAACAGGCATTGCTCCACGTCCAGCGTCCCGACCGTCCCAATGGAGGCGATCGCGCCACCGTTGCTTTTCTGCACCCAATTTCCATAGAAAAGGCTATTGCGGCACGTCACACTGCCGCCATTGTTGTACACCGCGCCGCCGCTATCGTCGGCCATGTTCTGAACGAGCCA
>JBFFCR010000007.1:0-26501 GCA_041559855.1 Anaerolineae bacterium
GATAGGATCGCTATCTGGTCAGAATCGCTCAGTTCCTCGACTAGGTCAGCCTGGTCGGCTGGCTGCAAGGAGTTGATGATAGAGACGGCATCGGCAAGTTCGTCGCGCTCGAGAGCATCGCGAAGCTTTGCCAGGATGTCGTTCAGTACAAAGGCATCCATGAAAACACCTCCGGGAGTAGCACCCCGGAGGCCAGAACAGCGAGGAGATCACCCTGCCCGCCGGGGGCTAGACTATTCGGTTGGCAGCAAGGTTTCGGGACCTGGGTCCCAGAGTACTCGATCCAGGTCCGTCTTCTGACTCGATTTCGTTCATTATCCTATCGATTGTTCCATCTTCCGATCGCCAGGACCACGCCCACTTGCAGAGGCTGATCGGTATGCCCCATGGGAGGTGGGTTCAGAAACAGACCACACCATCCTGCGAAGCTGTCCGTACGCTTCAAGTATACCTCTCTCGATTTCAGGTGTCAAATTCCCCGCATTTGCCCGGTGCTTGTTCTCCGCCTGGCACGAGTACCAGTCCCACGCTCGCCCCGCGCAACTTGCCCTAGATGATAAAGCATGGTATACTAGTATCAGCCTTACCTCAATAGTAAGCCATGAAAAGTGGCTTAGGGCGTAAGGAATATGCTGCGATGGCAGCAATCGCCTTGACGAGCTATTGCGGAGCGTGCTGAGCGCGTGGACTTTGGAGGCTGATGAAACCCGGCCCCGGATGTCATGCTTCTCGCCAGTCGCTAGCAAAATAGCGCAAATTGTGGTATAATCAGGTAGGTCAGCCATGGCTGATTCTGGCCAGGTGCAGAGCGAGCAGCTGATCGAGCGGTTGGCAAAGCAGATCAGCCGTTGGAGGCTGACTGCGCCGGCGATCCTGCTGTTACAGGTGACCCGGCCTCTCAGCTTTATCGCAAGCCAAGGCTTGCTTCTGTTCCAGCCATTGCTGAGCTTTGTCTATGATGCTTCGCGGGTGGCGGACTATGCCGAGTTGCTGGCTGATAGAGCCAGTATTGACCGTCTGGTCGCGCAACTCGAGGCAGAAGAGCGCGCCCGCGGCTCTGGTGGCAGGGGGAGGGACTGATGGAACCTGTCGGTTTGGTGCTGCTACTCCTGATCTTGCCCATCCTGTTTTACCTCACAGCCAGGGCGAGGGCCGGCAAGATCGGTGAACTGCGTCGCATACCGGGGATGGACGAGTTGCCCGATCTGGTGGGGCGCTCCGCTGAGACTGGCCAACCCCTTCACGTTTCTGTGGGCGTGGCGGGTGTAGGCGGCGGCATGACCGCTGACACCTGGGCCGGACTCACCGTGCTTGCCCGACTGGCCGATGAGGCCGCTGCCTGCGATACACCGTTGCTGGTGACTGTGGCAGATGCCACAGTGTTGCCCCTTGCTCAGGACATCGTCAGGCGCGCCTTTGTTCGAAACGGTAACATTGAAGGGTACGATCCTACGCAGGTGCAGTTTATCGCCCCCAACGCCCTGGCCTACGCATCCGCCGTGACCGGCATATTGGAGCGGGAATCACTGACTGCCAATGTCATGATCGGTCAATTCGGCGAGGAGTACTTGCTCATCGGTGAAACCGGTGCGCGGCTGGGGGTTCGCCAGATCGTTGGGACTGCCGATCCAGCCACGCTACCCTTCGTGTATGCTTCGGCCGACGAGACAGTGACCGGTGAAGAGATGTTCGCCGGTGGCGCGTACATGGGCAGAAGGCCGATCCAGATCGGGAGCCTGCTGGCTGAGGATTGGCTTCGGTGGCTGGTGGTGGCCGGGATCCTGGTCGCCGCGGTCCTGAAGATCCTACTCTGAGGGCAAGGAGCCAATCATGGCTGCATTGAAGCGAGTTCTACCCACAGTGCTTGCCGGCGTCGTCGGGATATTGGTCCTGCTTTCTTTGTTCGCCTCCAATGCCTCGTTGGTCACCCTCGGCACCTACCTGATCGACACAGCGGTGATCATTGCCGCTTTCGCCTTGATCCTGAGCGTGATCAACGTGCTGCGTGTGCATGGCCGTAAGATCCGCCAAGCTGGACCGGGAAGGTTCTACAGCTTTGTCCTTATCGCGGCCATGTTCGTCGTGCTTGCCGTTGGGCTGCCCGCGCTCCCGGGACGGCCGTCTGGGCCGTCACAGCCCGCGGTCCAGTGGATCTTTGAGAACATCCAAGCCCCGATCCAGGCGTCGCTGTCGGGGTTGCTCGTCTTTTTCATCATAACAGCCGCCTATCGCTTGCTGCGTGCCCGGAACCTGGAATCGGCAGTGATGTTGATCGTAGCCATTATCGTACTGCTTGGGCAGGTGACACTGGGCTCGCCGTCTGTCTTACCAGCGCTGAAGGACTGGATATTGGACGTACCTGCAACGGCTGGGGTGCGAGGGATACTACTGGGGGTCGCCCTCGGTGTCCTTCTCACGAGCATCCGGCTGCTGCTGGGTGCGGAGCGTCCTTACAGTGATTAGGTTGCCTGTACGGCTTTCACGTAGGATCGGAGTGAGGCTGACATGATATACTGCCCCAAGTGCGGGACTGCCAACCTAGATGCGAGCAGATTCTGCAACGAGTGTGGAGAGGAACTGGCTATTCAAACCCAGGTCGAATGTCCTAGATGTGGGGCTCAGAATCCCATTCAGAATGTGCTCTGCAGTGCGTGCAACGGCCGCCTGCCGACCTATGCCCCATCCCCGCCTGATGCTGGAGCGACACCCACCATCAAGGGACTGTCTCTGCCAACCAAGACCTCCACCGGCGAACAAGTCGCGGAAGCCGACGATGTCGCTGAGCCAACGTTGGAGGATGACGCTCCCGCCTGGTTGCGAGAGTTGGGTGCGAGCCTGTCTGCTGATGCTGAGGTCGATGATGCCGATCTCGCTGACGACGCCGAGGTACCTGACTGGTTGCGTGACTTGAGGGCATCGTTGCCCAAAGAGTCCGAGGGGGAAGTGCAAGCAGAGGGGGAGAGCCTGCCTGATTGGTTGGTTGCACCCAGGACGGCGCCCGCGGGGGCAGAGGACAGGCCCGCATTCGACAGGCACGAGCCCGAGTCGGAATCCCGGCCTCCTGAGTCCGAGACCCTTGCTGCCGGAACCGAGTCCGAGGACGCCCCACCTGTCGATGAGCCTCGAGACGAGGAGATACCCGGTTGGCTTTCCAGGCTTGTACCCGCCGCTGCGGCACCAGGGTCAGAAATCCAAGCACCTGGCCATGGAGAAGAGGAGGTGCCCGGTTGGCTTTCCCGGCTTGTTCCCGGAGAAGCGGGAGCCGAGACAGAGCCCGCCCCGGTTGCACCTCAGAGTGAAGAAGGTGAGGCCTCCGGCGCGATGGTCGAACTGCCGCAAGAGGAGTATGAGGCAGGTGCCGCGGGAGAGCCACTGGACCAGGGCGAGGAGGGCGAGCTCCCTGACTGGATGGCCAAACCGCCGCATGCCGAGGATGAGGCAGGTGCCGCGGCAGAGCCACCGGACCAGGTCGAGGAGGGCGAGCTCCCTGACTGGATGGTCGAACCGCCGCAAGCCGAGGATGAGGCAGGTGCCGCGGCAGAGCCACCGGAGCAGGGCGAGGAGGGCGAGCTCCCCGGCTGGATGGCCAAATTGCAGCAGGTCGAGGATGAGGCAGGTCCCGAAGCAGAGCTACCTGGTGCGATTGAGGAGGGAGAGCTCCCTGACTGGATGGCCGAATTGCAGCAGGTCGAGGATGAGGTAGGTCCCGAAGCAGACCTACCTGGTGCGATTGAAGAGGGAGAGCTCCCCGACTGGATGGCCGAAATGCAGCAGGTCGAGGATGAGGCAGGTGCCGAAGCAGAGCTACCTGGTGCGATTGAGGAGGGTGAGATCCCCGACTGGTTGGCCGCCCTTCGGCCAGCGGAAGAGGAAGTGGAGACCGGACCATTGGACTCTGAATTCGATTGGGACGAGTCCCTGGACCGGATTGCTGCACTTGAGCCGCCCTCCGAGGAACTGCCCCTCGCTGAGGAGCTGGGTTCTCCAGACGAAGCCGAGAGCGAGATGCCCGAAGAGGGGACTCCCTTCAGATTGCCCCCCGAGGTGGAAGCGGCGCTAGGCCCGGCTGTGCCTGCCTGGTTGGCCGAGCTTCAGATTGAGGCTCCAGAAGCAGCCGCGGCCATCATCGAAGAAACGGCAGTTGATGGTGAGCTGCCTGACTGGCTCCTGCAGGCCGAGGTCGAACCGGACGAGTCGCTAGCCCCGGCAGAAATCCCTGGCTGGCTGCTGGCCTTGAAACCCTCCGAATTGCGCGAAGAAGGAGCCGAGCTCCCCTCCCCGCAGGTGAGGGAGTGGAGCGAGGAGAGCGGGCTCCTGGCAGGCATTCCGGGGACCCTGCCGGTGGAGATGCTTATTGCACAACCCCGGGCGATTGCCATTACTGAGCCGTTGGATCTGACGATCGAGGATTCCCCCTCGGCGCAGCTGTTCTCCGAGATTGTGGGCACTGCGCCTGAGGCTGCGCCAAAGGAGCTCGTGACCCCCAAGGCGGATCTGCTGCCCAAGGTGGCGCGCTGGATACTCTATGCTATTCTGATCCTCGTCGTCGCAGTGCCAATCATCATCGGAGAACCCATTTCGCAGCGTACCATCGAACCGACTGCGGCAGTTGTGGAGATGCACAGCGCGATAGAATCACTGGATAGCCTTGCCCCGGTGCTTGTGGCCTTTGACTATGATCCTGCCAGCAGCGGCGAGATGGATCCCATTGCCAGAGCGCTGATCGGGCACCTTATGGATCGAGGGGTCAGGCTTGTGGTGGTCAGCCTGCTCCCAGCAGGCCCGGCTACGGCCCAATCCTTACTCGACGAATTGGCTGAAGCCCACCCCAGCTATGCGCACGCAGAGGGGTACGGCGAGAGCTATGTGAACCTGGGATACCTTCCCGGACAGGCCGCAGCGGTGCGCCTTCTGTGTCTCTCGGTGGGAGATGCTTTGCGTAGGGACTTTTACGGGAAGCCGCTCAGCGACCTACCCGTGATGGAGGGGCTGGATTCGGCGCAGGACTTTGCCTTGATCGTCGAGCTGGCAGCGGCCCAGGATACCCTGCGCTGGTGGATAGAGCAGGCAGGGGCGCCCTTCCCCGTCCAGGTTGGGGCCGGCGCGAGCGCCTCGGTGATGCCCTTCGCGCGTCCCTACTATGAGACCGAATCAGGGCAGCTGGTGGGCCTGGTGGGCAGTGTGCCTGATGCTGTCGCGTACGAGGTGCTTGCTAGCGGCCAGAGCACTCCCGCAGGCCCGTCGGCCGCACGCCTAGATTCCCAATCGGGGGCGCAGGTGCTGCTCATTTTGGTCATACTGGCCGGGAATGTGGCGTACTTTTGGCCGCGTGGCACCAGGAGGGAACTCTGATGGACTCGAGTCTGCTCGATCTCGCAGGCACACTGATAGCTGCCATCCTGACCCTCTTTGTGTTCAGCTACCTACTGGGTGACAACGTTCTCTTTCGCTTCGCAGAGCATCTCTTTGTAGGCGTGACTACCGGGTACATTGTAGTTGTGGTCTTTCACACTGTCCTCAGTTCCAAGCTCCTGCTTCCTCTGGCCGAGGCGCTGGGCGACGGAGATTGGGGACGCGTTTCGCTGCTCGGCATCTGGCTGATATTGGGTCTACTCTTGCTCGCCAAGCCAGTCAGGGCATTGTCATGGCTGGGAAGCCTGAGCGTGGCTTTCTTGCTCGGGGTAGGTGCTGCGCTGTCGATTGGCGGCGCGATGCTCGGCACTCTCCTCCCCCAAGCCGAAGCCACTGCCGATGTTGGCTACTATGTCACCCGCTATGGCCCTGTCTTGGGAGTATTCAGCGGAGTCGTGGTTCTGATCGGCACCATCGGTGTTCTGATCCACTTTCATTTTGGTGCCGGGGAAGGTGGACTGCTCGCCAAGCTCCGTGCTGGTCTGGTCAAGACGTGGGGAGGAGTTGGGCGCTGGTTCATCTTGATCGCTTTCGCTGCAATCTTGGCAACGACCTTCATGTCACGTCTGTCCTTCCTGGCAGGCAGAATCCAGTTCCTGGTAGACATGGTAGGTAGCGTGCGCGGGCACCTGGGAGGCTAGGGGATGACGCTAGACTACTTGTCCACCGAATCTATCCTTGCCCTGGACTGCGGGAGCACGGCGACCCAGGCTCTGTTGATCGAGCGCGTGAACGACAACTACCGCCTTGTTGCCCGCGCAGAAGCCCCCAGCACCGTCGAGCCGCCCTGGAATGACCTGATGGCCTCGGTGCGCCAGGCAATCACACAAGTGTCAGAGATCACCGGCATGCCCTTGCTGAATTCGCAAGAGCAGATCATCACGCCCCAGCAGCAGAGTAGCGGAGTAGATGCCGTGGTGGTGATCACCAGCGCCAGCCCTCCGTTGCGCCTCCTCTTGACGGGCGTCATGCGCGACATCAGCGTGGATAGCGCGCGCCGGGCGCTATCCAATACCTATGCCGCCGTCGAAGGGCTTGTCGCGCTGGGATGGAGGGATGAGAGCACAGGCAGTGCCAACGATGACATCCAAGGGCAGGTAGAGCTTTTCTTGAGGCTCAACCCCGATGCTGTGGTCATCGTGGGTGGTATCGACGGCGGGGCACGCGGACCTGTCTTGCAGGCAGCCGAGGCCATGGCTATCGCGAGCCTTACCGTGCCCCATGCGGACAGGCCTCCCATTGTCTACGCTGGTAATGCTGACCTGCGCGCGGAGGTGGCCGAAATCGTCGGGGCCGAAACGGAGCTGCACGCAATCGACAACGTGCGCCCTAGTCTGGATCTGGAGAACCCCGGCCCCTTGCAGATCGAGCTTGAGGAGCTATATCGTCAGCGCAAGATGGGACGCCTGCCCGGCTTTGGCACCCTTGCGTCGTGGAGTTCGGTTCCTGTGCTGCCAGCGGCCAAGGCCCATGCCTACGCCATCCAATACCTGTCCAGTCTGGATGGGATAAACGTCCTGGGAGTCGATCTGGGAGGCGGGACATCTACCATGGCGTCCAGGGTGGACGAGCATCTCGACCTAGCCATACGTAGTGACCTGGGCTTGAGCTACAATGCGGCGCGCTTGCTGGACGAGGTGTTGCCAGAGTCGATATCGCGTTGGCTACCTTTCGAGATCGAGCCTGCTGAAATCCGCAACATCCTCCACAACAAGGCCATACACTATCGCACCCTGCCTCAAACCCGGGAGGAACTGCTCCTAGAGCAGGCGGTGGCGCGCGAGATCCTTGGCTTGATGCTGAAGGACATGATGCCACGCTGGCGCCTCGGGGCGTCGAGCCTCTATACCGGTCTACTTCCCAAGTTCCACCTCATCATTGGCGGTGGAGGGGTCCTGGCCAATGCCCCGACTAGCGGGCAGGCCGCTCTAATGCTGCTCGACGCGCTCCAGCCTGTGGGCGTCACCGGACTCGTACTGGACCAGTTGCGGCTGGTGGCTCCCTTGGCGGCTGTGGCCATGCTGAATCCGCTGGCAGCCGCCCAGGTAGCCGAACGTGATGCGCTGCAGAGTCTGGGCACAGTCGTCGCGCCCGTGGGTACGGCCCGAGAAGGGGACGTAGCGCTCATGTTCAAGATCGATTATGATGACGGCCGTTCCCTGCAGGTGGAAGTGCCTTATGGGTCGCTGGAGGTAATCCCCCTTGCTACGGGTCAGACGGCGGAACTTGAGCTGCGACCCACGCGTCGCTTTGACGTCGGGCTCGGCGTCAGAGGGCAGGCCGGAACTACAAAGGTGGAGGGTGGTGTTCTTGGCATCATCATCGACGCTCGCGGCCGGCCACTGCCGTTCGCGCAGGATCCTGCCGAGCAACGGGAAAAGATGCAGCGCTGGCTGTGGGACATGGGATCCTAGTCTGGAGTGAACCGAATGTACTATCCTGTAGCATCCCGGATTGCGGCTCTGACTACCGTCCGGCGTGAGCGACTCCTGCCCGTGACGGGCCACGTGCTGGTCAGCACTGGTGAGGTGGTGGGGTCAGCCGATGTTATAGCCCGCTGCCAACTTCCGGGACAGATACACGTCCTCGATGTCTGCCGGACGCTGGGCATTCCACGATCGCGCGTAGCCAGAACCATGCGCAAGTCAGTCGGCGACACGGTCCATGGCAACGAGCTTCTGGCGGCGCCCAGAGGCCCCCTGGGTCGATTCAGAAAGGGTTGCCGCTCTCCGATAGATGGCGAGGTGATCGAGATACGGGATGGGCTGATTCTGATCGAAACGGCGCCGCCCACCTTCGAGCTCCGGGCCCACGTGCAGGGAGCGGTCACTAATGTGATGCCCAACCGGGGGGCGGTCATATCCGTAACGGGGGCATTGATCCAAGGGATGTGGGGCAGTGGGGGAGAGGCCGAAGGCGTGCTCAAGATGCTGGTGGACACCCCCCAGAAGCCTTTGCGAGGCCGGGCCATTGACGTGAGTTGCCACGGGACTATCGTGGTTGGCGGCAGGATAGTAGATGAAGAGGTGTTCGAGCACGCTGTGCAAGCGCGGGTGCGGGGCATAGTTGCTGGTGGGATGGATGCCAGACTGCGCCGGGCCGTGCTCGATGCGCCCATCCCGGTGATGCTCACGGAAGGATTCGGCGCGCTTCCCATGTCTGAACTGGCGTTTGACCTTCTAAGGTCCAACAGCGGTCGCGGGGCGATGCTCACTGCTGACGTCCGTACACGCCGTGGCGCCCGGCGTCCCGAGTTGCTAATTCCTCTTGAGGGACACAGCGCGGCAAAGGAAGGCTCCGGTATCATGCCGCTGCAGGAAGGTTCCCAGGTGCGGGCGCTGCGGGCGCCTTACCTGGGCGCGGTGGGCACCGTGGTCGATCTGCCGGCTCAGCCCCGGCGGATAGAGTCGGGCGCGAGGTTGGCTGTTGCTGTGGTAGAGCTCGATGGGGAGCAGGTGCAGATCCCGCTGGCAAACCTGGAGTTAATCCTCTAGTATTGCCAGCCTGGGAGTATCGGCTCCCCGTGGTGATAGGACAAGCGTCCTTGTGTTGATAGCGGGCAACAGTGCCCTGGCCAGTCGTAGCAAGCATGTAGATCAAGGAGGAAGAGTATGTCTCAGGGCCTTCGCAATATGCTGGCGAACCGTAGGTTCGCTATCCCATTGATCGTCCTTCTCGCGTTCTGCTTGGTCGGACTGATTCTGGTTGGAGTCGTGCTCATTCTAAAGCCCGGCGCTCAGGATGCCGACGAGCCTGTGGCACAGGCGACGAGCGAGCCAGAATCGACCGCCACAGCGTTGGCAACCTCGGCCGTTGAACCGACGCAAGAGCCCACGGACCGGCCGACGCCGACATTGGTACCCCTGGGTACGGTAGGTACCGTGGTATCGGGAGACGAGGATGAAGCCCCGACTGTAGCGCCCACGGCCCAGCCAACTGCCACGTCTGGCTCAAGCACCGAAGCGACAGATGTTCCTATCACCGACGAGGAGCTGGCAGACACCGGCCTCGGCTGGGGACTGGCACTGTTTGCGGGTGTTGGCTTGGCGCTATTGGCGGTTGCGGCGCGCCGCTTGAGGATGGTACACTAGCAGGCAGTACGCCGGACCACTGTCCTGCCAACCTGAAAGGCGATCATGCTACCTGAGACCCTCCGCCGCGAGGACGGCACTTATATCCTGCAGCGGGTCATTGACGGCGACTGCGTCGCTGTTGTCGGCGTCAGCAACACCGGCAAGTCACATCTGTTGCGTTCGCTGGCTAGTGCTGAGGCACCGCATCGACTGCCGGGACAGCAGGCCACCGGCCTGCTTTTTGTCTATGTAGATTTCAACCTCATGCTTGAAGCCACTGAACAAGGCTTCTACGAGGTGATCCTGCGTTGTTTGATGGAAGAACTGAACCAGCACGATCCAGAGGACAGGTTTCTGGGTCGCCTGCGGGATGCCTACGAGACGCTGGTCGCTCCCCCCAGCGCGTTTCAGATCTCGCTTAGCTTCAGCGAAGGTTTGATGGCGGTTTGCCAGGGCATGCCAAAGAAGCTGGTGCTCCTGTTCGACGAGTTCGACGAACCATTTGAGCAGATCGAGGGCCGGGTCTATCTGAATCTGCGGGCGCTCAAAGACAAGTATCGCCAGCGCTTGACCTATGTGACAGCCAGCGACCGGCGGCTCTCGAATATCCGCCGCGGGCGAGATGTGGACGAATTCGTCGAGCTATTCGAGCCATTCACGCGGTTCCTGGGCCCGCTTGCTGTGCCGGACGTGGACTTGGTTATCGCCTGGGTCGCAGAGCAGGAGGGTTACACGTTTGATGATGAAGACCGGGCCTTTCTCCGCTATCACGCTGACGGGCACCTGGGTTTGCTCCTTGCCACCTGCCGCGCATTGGGCGAAGTCACCGGCGAACCTGTGCGTGACGCTGGTCAGGATTGGTTGATCCATCGCCAGGTGCGAGAGCAACTTGATCGCGATCCAAACGTACAGGGAGAGTGCCTCAAGCTATGGGATGATCTTACCGAGGCACAGCAAGACGTGCTTATGGCTGTAGTAGGGGCGGAAGATGAGGTCGATGACAGGGTGCTGGAGTCGCTACGGCTCAAGGGACTGGTGCACGTTGGTGAGGAGCTGCTCTCTTCGCCAGTGCTGGAGGCATTCGTTCGCAGGCAACGCTTAACCCGGCGCCGCCGTCAGGAAGGTGTGCGCGTAGATGTTGAGAGTGGCACCGTCTGGGTGGATGCTCGACAAACGCCCACCTTGACCGATCTGGAGTACCGTTTGCTGCTGCTGCTGTACGGCCGGCTGAACAAGATCTGTGACAAGTACCAGATCGTCGAAGCGGTGTGGGGAGAGGAGTACATTGATCAGGTGGATGATGCCCGCATTGACAAGTTGCTTAGCAGGCTGCGCGCCAAGATCGAGCCAGATCCGCGCAACCCGCGCTACATCATCACCGTCAGGGGTAGAGGCTACAAACTGACGCCGGTGTAAGGAAAGGCGCAGACGTCAGCCTGTTGTCAGCAGTGGGTCATGTTCCGCTCTTGATGGCGTGGTAGAATGCAGCTAGTGCTCGCGGGTATGTCAAGCCAGCAAGCAGTCCAAGATAACAGACAAGATCTGGGAGGTAGAGACAATGACAAGTTTGTTGAAAAAGGTCCAGACTCTGATTCGAGCCAACTTGCACGCGATGGTCGACTCGGCACTCAAGGCCAACTCACTGGCAGTCTTTGATCAGTACGTCCGGGAGGTGGAAGACAACCTGGAGAACCTTGAGGATGCCGTTGCCACTGTGGGCGGCGAACTCAAGACCCTGCGCCGCAAGAAAGCAGACCTGGATCAGCGTGCAGCCGAGTTGGACAGGAATATCGATATTTTCCTGCGCGAAGGCAAGGAAGACCTGGCGCTGGCGGCCCAGAGCAAGCTGAACTCGGTCAGCAGGCTGGTCGAGAACTATGTGGAGATGCTCGACCGCCAAGAGGCAGAGTTCCAGAGCCTGAAAGATGCCCGTCTCAAGTTGGAAGCCAAGCTGACCACAGTCAAGCAGGAGCGCGAAGAACTGCAGGCACTGCTCGAGCTGGCACGATCGAAAGAGCTGACCGCCAAGACCATCAAGTCGCTGGATGACCTGATGGGCATGGGCGACGATGACATCTCGCGAGTTGCCGAGGGAATCCGCGCCCGCCTGGACAAGGCCTCGGCCCGGAGTGAGATGCTGTCCGGTAGCCTGGATGCCCAGATGGACGAGGTTCTGGAAAAGAGCACGCTGGAGGCCCAACTGGCCGAGCGCAAAGCGCGCCTGGGCTTGTAACCATCTCGCCTGTCTGAAGCAACTACTGCCCAACCAACCGCCGAGCCTACGGAGAACGCAGAGAACCTGCCTTTGGGCCTCAGCGCGCCCCGAGTGCTCGGCGGTGCAGAGTACGGCGAGAATCGTAATGGAGAAGGACAACGCCTATGAACCGGACACGAATCATATTCTTTGCTATCATTGGCCTGGTGCTTGCCATCGTCGCCGGTGCCATCTTGTGGGACCAGTTTACTAGTAAGGACAACGAGGCCTCGCTCGAGCCGGTCGTCAAGGATGACAGGCTCGAAGTGAGCGTGGTCGCTGCCTTGCCGGTGGCCGATTGGGTGCAGGATGCAGCCCGAAAGTTCAACGAGGAAGAGCACAAGCTGGAAGGCTACCCGATCCACGTCACCATCACACCCATGGACGGGTTGGTGGCCAAGGGACGCTACGAGCAGGAGGTGATGGACCCCCTGCCCACTGCATGGATCCCGGATAGTCGCTACCTGGTGGAACTGGTCAATGCCGTCTACAAGGAACGGCTGGGCCGCGACGTCTTTCTGACCGACGGCGAGTACCGCGCCCGGCCATTGGCCACTTCGCTGCTGACATGGGGCATCTATGACAGCCGTGCAGGCGTACTGGAGGAAAAGTACGGCGAGATCTCCTGGGCCACCATCCACGATGCAGCCATGGCGCCCGGTGGATGGGGCGAGTTGGGTGGCGAGAATGACTGGGGCTACTTCAAGCTGGCGATCCCAAGCCCGCGCAAGAGCGTGAGTGGGTTGCAGGTGATGGTAGCCGCCGCGGGCGAATACTATGGCCAGACCAGCATCGGCGTCGAGGACGTGACCAACCCCGAGTTCCAGGCATGGTTGGGTGAGATCATGGGCTCCATGGGTGACCTATCCGGCGGCACCTACACAGCAGCCGATCTGGCGCTGTTTGGGTACACCCTCGGAGACGCTGGCCTCTTGCTGGAGAGCGACCTGCTGGTCAACATGCAGGGGCTCCAGACCCGCTGGGCCGAACCGATGCGCATCGTCTACCCGGAATACGTGACCTGGTTCGACTTTCCATTCACCGTGTGGATGGGTCCCGAGACGTCAGCCCTCGAAAAGAACGCGGCATTGGAGTTCGAGCAGTACATCCTGTCCGAGGCGATGCAGCAAGAGGCGCTGGCCTACGGGCTGCGGCCTGCCAATCCAGCCGTGCCAGTGACTGGCGAGAGCAGCCTCTTTGTCCAGTGGGCCGATCAGGGCGTGCTGGAGGTAGTGCCCCGTACAACGGCCATGCGCTACCCCGACCGTGATGTATTGCAGGCGCTGCTGCGCTGGTTTGATCTCAATGTGGCCGGGCGGTAGCACTGATAGGATGAAGGGATACGAAGCATGAGTAGACGTTCGCAGCGTCGTGCATCCCGTGCGAATGTGCGACTGGCGCTGATCGTGCTGGTCAGCGGCCTGTTATTGGTGGCCTGTGCCTGCGTCGCAATTGTCGTCGCCATCGGCAACCTGTTCGACCGTGGGGACGAGGTCGCCACGGTTGAGTCCGACTTTGCCCTGGTTGTGGCCTATTCACCAGAGAAGGAACCGACCTTTACCACTCTGGTGGAAATGTTCAATGCACAGGACCTCGAGACACCCGATGGGGAACCACTGGCCGTGGGAGCAGTCAGCCTCGATCCGGAAGCGATGGTCAGCGCTGTGCTGGATGGCAGTGCATCCTTCCAGGCCATGAGCCCTGACTCGACGGTGTGGCTGGGGCAGCTTGATCAGGCATGGAGCGATCAGGCCGGACCGGACGCCGCCGCGGTGGGCGAGACCGTACGGTACGCCATCAGCCCCGTCGTCATTGCCACCTGGGAAAGCCTGGCCCGAGAGATGGGCTGGCCCGAGCAATCGGCTGGCTGGCAAGACCTGCTCGATCGCGCGGAATCTGACCCGGACTTTCGCTGGAGCCATCCGTCAACCAGTTCTGCCAGCGGCCTGCTGGCTACGTTGGCCGAGTTCTATGCTGGAGCAGGCAAGACCCGGGGTCTGACCATCGACGATGTGACCGCCCAGGAGACCCTCGATTATGTAGCAGCTCTGGAAAAGACCGTCCGCTTCTACGGAGAGGGAAACGAGCCAGCCCTCATTGAGCAGGCACTGGCGGAAGGGCAGGGCTTCCTGGACGCGTTTGTGGTTCAAGAGCAGATGGTGGTCGACTACAATATGCGCAGGGAAGGCCAGGAAGCTTTGGTGGCTCTCTATCCGGTGGAGGGAACGCTGTGGGAGGACCATCCTCTTGCCTTGCTGGAGACGGGAAACCTGACCTCCCTACAGCGCCAGGCCTTTGCCCGGTTCAGCGACTATTTGCTTTCGGCGGAAGCACAGCAGGTGATCCTGGAGCACGGCTACCGCCCCGCGGATCTGGCCACTCCGCTGGATAGTGCGTCCTCGCCGCTGACATCTGCCAACGGGGTGGACTCGGGCGAGCCAAAGACAACCCTACAGGTCCCCAATGCCAGTGTGATCAAGGTGGTGCGAGATGTGTGGTGGTACACCAAGCGCCACACGAACGTCTATCTGGTGGCGGACACCTCAGGGAGCATGAAGGGAGAGAAACTGGAACAGGCCCAGGCGGCGCTGCGCGCCTTCTTACAGCAGATCAAAGGCGACGCGGAACGGGTGGGGCTGATCGAGTTCGCCTCATATGTGTATCCCGTGGTCGATCTGGATGAGATGGGAGCAAACCGGGTCGCGCTCGAGTTGGCGATTGATCGGATGGAGGCGAGCGGAGATACGGCCCTGCTGGACGCGGTCTATGAAGCCCACCAGCGCCTGCAAGACTTGGGCGACTCGGAGCGGATCAATGCCATCGTGGTCATGACCGACGGGCAGGAGAACAACTCGGACATAAGCCTGCGCAGGTTGGTATCGGCACTGGAGCGGGATTACCCGACGCAGGTTGTGGTGTTCTGCATCGCTTACGGCGACGACGCAGACATGGGCACGCTGACCTTGCTCGCCGAACCGACGGGCGGGCAGGTCCGTGTTGGCGATCCGGAAACGATCCTGGACCTGTACAGAATACTCTCCACCTATTTCTAGTGCCATGAAACAGAGTAGCTTCCAGGATGAACTAGAAAAGAGGGCCGCGCGGGCGATTCTCACGCGTTCCGTCTATCGTTGGGAAAGCGCGGTGATCATCGCCCTCACCGCGAGCCTGGCACTCTTGACCTTGGTCGGCGCCATCCCCGAGTTGTTTGGCATCTTTCGGTGGTGGTCCTGGCTGGCCCTGGGCGCGCTGGGGGAAGCTGGCTTTGTGTGGAGCAGCGTCAAAGACCCCGAGTTCCGCGCGAGGGCTGTGGGCGAGATGTTCCGCGAAAAGTTCGATGCCGACGAGGTCAAGGACAAGGCTCTGCGGCAGCGGGTGGACAAGGCACTCGAATACCGGGATCGTATCGACGCCGTGATCGCCAAGAGCAAAGAAGGTGTGATGCGCGAGCACATGGCGGATGTCAGCCGGGGCATTACCAGCTGGATGGAGAGCGTCTTTCGTCTGGCTAGGCGCCTGGATGCATACATAGCCGACGAGACGCTCGGCGAGGACCTGCGAACCGTGGAACCGGCCATCGAGAACCTGAAGAAACGCCTGGCCCTGGAGGATGACGATAGGGTCAAACGGCAGATTAGCCAAACCATAGCCCAAAAGCAGATCCAGCGAGACAACCTGCGCAAGCTCCGGAATGTGATGGAGCAAGGCCAGTTCCAACTGGAGAGCACACTAACTGCCATGGGCACCGTGTACTCGCAGATGATGCTCCTTGGCTCCCGCGACATTGCATCGGGGCGAGCCCAACGACTGCAACAGGATGTCGACGACCAAGTCCAAGCCCTGCAAGACGTGGTGCGGGCCATGGACGACGTTCTCCGGACAGGCGTAGACCCTCTGGGATTGGGGTTGACTGCAGAGGAACTGGCCGCTGCGAGCTCTACCCAGAAACGTGCGGCCGGAAGCTGACGCTGCTGGACAATTGTCAGACTCTGATAGGATGGGGATATGAAGATAACGAGTAGATTGTTACTTGCAGTGCTTGTCGTATTTGTACTGGTGCTTGGCGCCTGTGGATCTCCCGGGGAACCAACCAAGGGGGAGGTGATCATCTACGTAGCTGCTCCTCTGTCGGGTTTCCAGGCCAACGCAGGGCAGACGGTGCTTGGCGGAGCGCGGCTTGCGGCCGACCAGATCAATCGCGCCGGCGGTCTACTTGGCTACAAGGTGACGGTGATCGGCCTCGATGATGAATCGGATTCAGATGTGGCGCTGGACATCGCCGCGGAAGTCGAGTCGGCCCTTGCCGGTGATTCAAAAGTGGTAGGCGTGATCGGACACCTGAACAGTGGGCAAACCCTGGCGGCGATGGAGATCTATAAGGATCTATCGCTGGTGGTCATCACCCCGACCGCCAGCGAAGTGAGCCTCACACAGAAAGGCTACGACAACTTTTTCCGGGCGAATGCGAACGACACTGCACAGGCCCGGGTAGACGCCGAGTTCCTGGTCAGTCAACTGGGTGCGAAGCGAGTTGCCGTCATCTACAACGACGATCCCTACGGCCAGGGACTGGGCCAGTTGATGAGCACCGAGCTGCAGGCATTGGGAGCAGAGGTGGTGCTGAGCCTTCAGGTTGCTGTGGAGCAGTCAACCTTCCCCAACGAGATACCGCAGATCCTTGCCGCGGCGCCAGACGCCATATTCTATGCCGGCTACGAAGTTGAGGCGCCCTACCTTCGCTATGAGCTGGTCGATGCAGGTTCGGATGCCACCTTCCTCGCCAGCGATGGCGCCTTTTTGACCACCACCATTGACGAGGCCGGCAGTGCGGCCGAGGGCATGTACGTCTCTGCCTTCGGACCGAGGCCCGCTGCAGCCGTCGATGCGGAGTGGGTCAAGGAGTACCAGGCAGTCGAATACCGCAACCCGGACACGTACAGTATCAACGGCTACAGCGCTCTGGAGGTTCTGGCCGCGGGTGTGGAAAGGGCCGGGACCTTTGATGCGACAGAGGTGGCGAACGCTATCCGCAGCCTGCCTGCGGTCGAGACGCCCATGGGCGATCTGAGCTACGATGCCGAAGGCGACCTGAAGGAGCAGACGATCTACATCTTCCAGGTCAGGGATGGAGATTGGGTGCAGGTCTACCCTAGCGAGACCGCTGCCAAGTAGCCACTTGAGCGCCGTCCCGAAAGCCAAGAGGCCGCCAGTTCTGGCGGCCTTTTTTTGATGCGAAGGTCCGGCGGTCAGGGAGTGTCAGTCTGCAAAGAGCTGGGGGCGGGTATGCTCGGGCACAAGAACCGTCAGCGCGCGCGGTACGACTGTGCATTCGAGAGGGGTGGTGTCGAGCGGTTCTCCATCAACGTGAATGGCCATCGGCTTTTCGGCCTCCACGCGGATCACGGAGCCTCGATAGAAGCTGTGGCGGGGATCGCGGACGTGGAGACCGGTGACGACGCCGAGAACTGTCCTGATGGCCGAGGCAAAGCCGGTGCCGGCAAAGATGTTCACGTCGAGCAGGCCGTCATCCAGCCGCGCATCGGTGGCGATGCGCACCTTGCCACCGTACAGTTGCGAGTTGCTGATGACAATGAGGATCGACCGGCGGTATACGCGCTCATCATCGATCCAGACTCGAACCCGCGTGCCAACCAGTTGGGCTGCGGCGGTGAGTCCGGCCACGATGTATGTCAGCGTTCCCAGGCGTCGCTGGCGACGGGTGCGAGGCTCCATCGCATAGGTCACCTCAGCGTCCAGTCCCAGGCCCGCCCACTGGAGGAAGTAGCGTCCGTTTGCTTTGCCCAGGTCGATGCGCCGCGAGGAACCAGGCACAAGAGCCCGTGCCGCATCTACCAGGGGCAACAGATGGCGTGGCGACCGTGTGGGCAGCCCCAGTTCCTTGGCCCAAACATTTCCGGTCCCCCCTGGCAGCACCCCCAAGGCCACAGGGCTCTCGGCCAAGCCGTTGATGACCTCGTTGATCGTACCGTCCCCGCCGACGACAAGCACAGCATCGAATCCCTCATCCCGTGCCTGTTGGGCCAGCTGCGTCGCTTCCCCAGCCCGCTCTGTTTCGTGCAGGCTGGTATGCCAGCCGTGCGATTCGAGGTGATTCAGGACCATCGGCAGTTCGCGCCGCACGTCCCAAGGTCCAGATCTGGGATTGACGATCAACTTGGCTCGCATCATCTCTGCAACCAGCCCGATCCTATGCCCGTTCGCGAAAACGGTGCTTCTCTGTCCGCCTTGTAGATGTCATGCCTCAAGGCGCAGGGCCAGCACGGCACGGCAACGCGGGCAACCCAATGGCATCTAACGCAGGCCAATTATACCAGACCTTGCTACCGAATACCAGTCCCGTTTGTCACAGGTCACGACATGGTGTACAATGTTTGGCGTCAGAAGAGTACCAGCAATCGTTGGGCCGAGAGTAGGGCAGATGGGCGAGCAAAAGGCCTTGACAATGGGGACGGTCATGGGCGACCGCTACCGTCTTATCTCTGAGGGCAGCCCTCGGGACCTTGGCATGGGCTACAAGGCCCACGATCTGCAAGCGGACCGGCTTGTGGATCTGGTCGTGGTGGATGCGCGTCGGGGCAGCGGGCAAGAGGCACTGAATAGCGTGCAAGTGGTCCAACAGGCAGTCGTGGGCCTATCCTTACCCGGACTCGTCCCCTATGAGTATGTCGGTCTGGTGGATGGACAGGTGTACCTGGTGTATCCCCAAACCGGAGGCCAGACGTTGGCCGAACTCCTGGCGCGTGACATACGCCTGGCTGCAGATAAGGCGGTGGGCATCGTCGTCCGTCTGTGCGAGGTGCTGGCTCCGGCACATCGTGCCGGACTGGCGCACGGAGGCCTTTCGCCAGACAGCGTCGTGCTGCTGAACGACCCTGCAACGCCAGCCGGGGCTTCTGGGCCACAGATCCTGGTGCTCGACACCGGACTGCTACCGGCCCTGCGCACGAGCGAACCTTCCCAGCAGGGTGCGTGGGGTCGTCCCCCGTACGTCTCGCCCGAGCAAGCCTCAGGCCGGGCAGTCCAACCCTCTTCCGATGTCTATGTCATCGGCTCATTGCTCTACGAGATGCTGATTGGTCGTCCACCTTTCCGCGCGAATGACGAGGCTGTGCTGACGTTGCAGCACTTGCACCAAGAGCCTCCCTCGCTGCAGATCATGGATGCCAGCATCCCCCAGCCATTGGCACAGATTGTGTACAGGACACTGGCCAAGGAGCCGTCGGCTCGCTACCGTAATGCCGGGCAACTGGCCCACATACTGCGTGCTCAATTCGAGACCGAGCCTGAACCCGTGCGCACGATCGGGCAAGGACGCCTGGTCGTCTCCTCTCCTTCGGCACGCACGACCAGCGGCCCCTGGGCGATCCCCACGCTCTATGACGTGGAAGGCGATGGGGCTTGGGGTCAGACTGAAAAGGGCATCGACTGGATTCTGGTAGCCCTGCTTGTGGCTGCGCTGCTTGCAGTGCTAGGACTGATACCGCTGTGGCGTGCTGTATACTTCCGTTATGCGGGCACGCCGGCAGGCCCGTCCTCCATGCAGTCCCAACGGGATGCTGAGCCAGTTTGCATGCTGCCTGGAGACCACCTCCCGCCCAGCTACTCCGTGAGAAGTGCGGAATTGGGTGAGCGGAGTGTTGTCTGGTATAATGCGTTGCCGACAGAGTTCTCCTGGAGGGAGTTGCTAGGGGATAGCACATCCGTGAAAGCTCTGTCCGCGAGCAGAGGCAACTGCCCGGGTTTGGGAGTCCAGCTTACGGGTCAATGGCAAGAAGTATAGTAAACTCTAGCAGCAATCTGTTGTAGTGGAGGCAAGTTGTGAGTGTGAACTGGCGAGGCGCGCTGATCTACCTGCTCATACTGATTGCAGCAGGGGCTCTGATACTGGGGGTCTTTCCGACGGAAGGCCAATTGGAAGAGATCCCTATCTCTGAGCTAGCGCGCGACGTAGACAATGGGAACGTGAAATCGATCGTCGTAGAGGAAAACGACCTGGAGATAACGCGCAGAAACAATGAGACGCTTGCATCGCGCAAGGAAGCTGAGGTTGATCTTCCGGAGAGCCTGCTAGCCCTGGGTGTGAGGAAAGAGAATCTTGAGCGGGTGGATATCCAGGTTGAACCACCGAGTGCTTGGGGCGAGTGGTTGGCCATTCTGGGCAGCTTTCTCCCCTTTATCTTCCTGGCGGTGCTCTTTATCTTCTTGATGCGCCAAGCTCAGGGCACAAACAACCAAGCCATGTCCTTTGGCAGGAGCCGGGCGCGTATGTTCACCGGCGAAAAGCCCACAGTCACCTTTGACGATGTGGCGGGTGTGGAGGAAGCCAAACAGGAATTGGCCGAGGTCGTCGAGTTCCTAAGAGAGCCACAGAAGTTCATCTCGCTTGGCGCGCGCATCCCCAAGGGAGTGGTGCTCATGGGAGCGCCGGGCACGGGCAAGACCCTGTTGGCGAAGGCTGTCTCGGGTGAGGCAGGTGTGCCCTTCTTTTCCATCTCTGGATCTGAATTTGTCGAGATGTTCGTCGGCGTGGGGGCGGCCCGCGTGCGCGACCTGTTCGATCAGGCCAAGCGCAACTCACCGTGTATCATCTTTGTCGACGAGGTAGATGCAGTAGGCCGTCACCGCGGCGCTGGTCTGGGTGGATCCCACGACGAGCGGGAGCAGACGCTGAACCAGATCCTGGTCGAGATGGACGGCTTTGGGACCGATACGAACATCATTGTGATTGCGGCGACCAACCGTCCTGACATCCTTGATCCCGCGTTGCTGCGACCGGGTCGATTCGACCGGCGCGTGGTTCTCGATAGACCAGACATCAAGGGCCGTAAGGGTATCCTGGAGGTGCATGTGCGCGGCAAACCCTTGGCCAAGGATGTTGATCTGGAGGTGCTGGCTCGTGGGACGCCGGGATTCGTCGGAGCCGACATTGAGAACATGGTGAACGAGGCAGCCATCCTTGGGGCGCGGCGCAACAAGAAGGCCATCGGCATGGATGAATTCCAGGAGGCAATCGAGCGGGTCATCGCCGGTCCTGAACGGAGGAGCAGGCTGATCACCGACGAGGAAAAACAGATCCTGGCCTACCACGAGGCTGGACACGCCTTGGTGCAGAACAAGCTGCCGAACTGTGATCCGGTGCACAAGGTCTCCATTGTAGCCCGTGGTCTCAACCTGGGTTACACGCTGGCCCTGCCCGAACGCGATCGCTATCTGCATACCCAGGACAAGTTTGAGGACGAGATCGCTGGAATGCTGGCCGGACGGGCAGCGGAGGAATTGGTCTATGCCGACAAGTGGACGGGCGCCAGCGATGACCTGGAGAAGGCGACCAATCTCGCGCGCAAGATGGTCACTACCTATGGCATGAGCGAGAAGCTTGGCCCGTTGACATTCGGGGACAGGGACGAGTTGGTGTTTCTGGGCCGGGAGATCGCCGAGCAGCGCAACTACAGTGACGAGGTCGCCGAAGAGATCGACGACGAGGTGCGCCGGATCATCGACGAAGCCTATCTGCGGGCCAGGGCAATCCTGATCACCTATCGCCAGAAGCTGGATGCCCTTGCGCGGCGCCTAATCGAGATCGAGACATTGGAGCGCAAAGAGTTCGAAGCGCTGATTGCCTGAAATGCGAGAGAAGCCAGGCAGCCCCGACCCCGCTTCCGGATCCCGGACAGGAGCAAGCCGAGCCAAGATGGATGACAGGCCCCCTCTCCCTGCGAGAGGGAGCCTGTTTCGCTTTTGGAGGGTCGGAGCATCAAGTCCATGCTTGCGGCAGCGGGCGTGCATCCACAGGTCAGGGCACCGTCAGAGTCCAGCTCCCGCCGGGCCACAGCCCGGCGGGATGGCAGTGGCCGCGTGCGCAAATTGCACGCCTGGTCCACTCTGAGCAGGCGTGATGGCTGATATCGGAGTCGCGGGAATTCATGCCCATCACAGGCTATGACGGCTGACTTTGAAGGGGCCTAATCCATGGGGCAGGACTCTTGACCGCAACGACTAGGAGAAAGCGATGAGTTGGTTCGACACAGCGCTTGAGGACAAACTACATGAGCGAGTGGCAGAGCTGATGGCGCAGACTGGCGTACCCGGTGTCGCCGTGGGGGTATCGTACCGCGGAGAATCAGTCGCCTTTGGGTATGGTGTGACCAGCGTCGAGCATCCCTTGCCCGTCAGCGACGAGACGCTGTTCCAGATCGGGTCGATCACCAAGACCTTTACCGGCACCCTCATCATGAGGCTTGTCGAGGCTGGAACACTGGATCTCGATGCCAAGGTGCGTGCCTACCTGCCGGGCTTTCGCGTCGCCGACGAAGAAGCCAGCCGCGAGGCCACGGTGCGGCATCTCCTGACACATCACGGAGGATGGGCTGGTGACTTTTTCCACGGCACGGGCGCCGGCGACGACGCCATTGAACGCTATGTTGCGGACATGGCCGAGCTGCCGCAGCTTGCGCCCATAGGCACACACTGGTCGTACAACAACGCCGGGTTTGGCGTGGCTGGACGTATCATCGAGGTGGTGACCGGGAAAAGCTACGAGACCGTTCTCCGTGAACAGGTCCTTACCCCACTGGGCCTAGAGCACGCTTTTTTCGACCCTGGTGAGGTCATAACTCACAGCTTTGCTGTGGGTCACAGCGTGGTCGAGGGGGAGGCCCGGGTTGCCCGTCCCTGGGCCATGGACCGGGCCATCTACCCCGTCGGTGGCATCACATGCCCGGTGAAGGATCTATTGCGCTATGCTCGCTTTCACCTGGGAGATGGCCGGGCCGAGGATGGCACGCGACTGCTTACCCCCCAGTCACTATCCCTGATGCACTCGCCCCAGGTCACGGTGTGGGAGAAGGAATCGTGGGGGCTCGCGTGGGGAATCTTGGACGATATCGAAGGCGCGCGCCAGGTTCGGCATGGAGGCGGCACAAAGGGCCAGATCGCGTTACTGGTGCTGGTGCCGGAGCACGGTCTGGCCATGGCCATACTGACCAACGCTGAGCGGGGTGATCTGATCACCGACGAGGTGCGACGCTGGGTGCTGAAAGAACTACTGGGCCTCGACGCCCCGCGAGCGAAGCCGATCGACGCAGAGGAAGAGGAACTGGCCCAGTATGCTGGGCACTACCGGGGATACTACGCTGACCTGGATCTGGGCATGTTGGGTGGGAAGCTGGTGGGTCAGGTAACCTACAAGCGCGGCTTCCCCAACGAGGACGTGCCGCCTCCTCCCGCTCCTCCGCCGATGTCGGTGGCCCTGTGCGCCAAGGACCGCCTGCTCGTTCTCGACGGTCCTGTCAAGGATGCCGTCGGCGATGTGATCCGCACCGCCGACGGCTCGATCGGGTGGTTGAGGTTCGGCGGTCGCCTGCGCCAGCGAGAGGAAGCAAAAGCTGGACTGCCCTAGAGTAGCGAGGTATGCCCTCGGGCTCACTTTGCACAGTAGAAGCTCATCGGAGAGAGTGTATGGATAAAGAGACATCCACGGTGTACCCCTACATCCCGAACTCGGAACCCTCTATCAAGAAAGAGATGCTAGACGCGGTGGGGGCGGCAAGCCCGGACGAGTTCTACGCCGACATCCCGGAGGAGTTGCGCTTCCGAGCCAAGATGGATCTGCCCGCTCCATTCCTGTCAGAGTATGCGCTCAAGCAGCACGTGGAGAGCATGCTTGCAGCGAACACGACGGCAGGGGAGGCGCTCAGCTTTCTGGGAGCCGGTTGCTATCAGCATCACGTTCCGGCGGTATGTGATGAGGTGAACCAGCGCGGCGAGTTTCTGACTGCCTATGCCGGAGAACCGTACGACGACCATGGGCGCTTTCAGGCCTTATTCGAATACTGTAGCATGATGGGCGAGCTGCTGAACATGGACGTCGTCAATGTGCCAACGTACGACGGGTTCCAGGCCGCTGCCACATCGCTGCGCATGGCCTCGCGGATTACGGGCCGTCGGAAGGCGTTGGTGTGCGGCACCACAAATCCTGACAGGCTGTCCAAGATCAAGGACTATGTCAGGCCGGCGATGGAGATCGAGCTGCTTCGCTATGATGGCCGGACGGGGCAACTGGACCTCGATGCGCTTCGGGCGACAGTGTCCTCCGATACGGCGACGGTGTTTTTCGAGAATCCATCCTATCTCGGCTTTGTCGAAACCGGCGGAGACCAGATCGCCCGCATCGCCCACGATCATGGCGCTTTGTGTGTCGTGGCAGTGGACCCCGTCTCGCTGGGCGTCCTGGCGCCGCCGGCCGACTATGGAGCCGACATCGTCTGCGGCGACATCCAATCACTGGGCATGCATATGCAATATGGCGGGGGGCACGGCGGATTCATCGCTACCCGCGACGAAGAAAGGTTCGTGATGGAGTATCCGTCACGCCTCTTTGGCATCGCGCCGACCAGCGTCCCTGGCGAGTATGGCTTTGGCGACGTGGCCTACGATCGCACTTCGTTCGCCATCCGTGAGGAGGGCAAAGAGTGGGTGGGCACAGCCGCAGCCTTGTGGGGGATCACCGCTGGGGTGTACCTGGCGTTGATGGGACCACAGGGCATGGTGGAACTCTGCGAGGGAATTATGGCCCGCTGCAGGTACGCGGTCGCGCGGCTCAATCAGATCGAGGGTGTCGAGGCACCTGCCTTCCACGCTCCCCACTTTCAGGAGTTCGTGATCAGGTTCGAAGGGACCGGGCGCACCGTCGCTGAGATCAACGCTGCGTTACTTGCGCGTGGCATCTTTGGCGGCAAGGACCTGTCTGCCGAATTCCCCGAGCTAGGGCAGAGTGCGCTCTACTGCGTGACCGAGATGCACTCAAGAGCCGACATCGACCGGCTGGCAGGCGAACTGAGGGAGGTTGTCCGAACATGAGTGAGAGCATCAGCCAGCACCGGTTCACTGAGGGGAGGCTGAACCTCCGGCGATTCCACCAGGCGCGATGGGACGAGCCGATCATCTTTGAGCTGAGCCAGCCTGGTCAGCGGGGCATCCTCGTGCCAGAGTTCGAGGCTGGTGGACAGGATCTGGCGCCCAGCTTGCCCGCCCTGCCTGACAGGATGCGGCGCAAGCAGCCACCGGCGCTGCCCGAGCTGTCTCAACCGCAGGTGCTCCGCCACTATGTCCGGCTGTCGCAGGAGAACCTGGGCGCGGACCTGAACGTCGATGTCGGGCAGGGCACCTGCACGATGAAATACAGCCCCAAGATCAACGAGCAACTGGCTCGCTCGCCCAAGATGGCCGATCTGCATCCGCTCCAGGAAAAGGGCACCGTGCAGGGTATCCTCGAGGTGATGGTTCGCTTTGAAGAGATCCTCAAAGCGATCTCGGGCATGGACCGCTTCTCCCTACAACCTGGCGCGGGCTCGGCGGCCATCTATACCAACGCGGCGATCATCCGCGCCTACCACGCATCTCGCGGCGAAGCGGCGCAGCGCGACGAGATCATCACCACCATATTTTCACACCCATCCAATGCAGCCTGCGCCCGGACGGCCGGATTCAAGATCATCACCCTCTACCCTGATGAGGACGGCTATCCTGACCTGGCAGCCCTAAAAGCTGCAGTCTCGGAGCGGACGGCGGGGCTGATGATCACCAATCCGGAGGACACCGGCATCTACAATCCCAAAATCGCCGAGTTCGTCCAGGTCGTGCACGATGCCGGCGGGTTGTGCGCCTACGACCAGGCCAATGCCAATGGCATCTTGGGCATCACCCGCGCCAGAGAGGCTGGCTTTGACCTGTGCCACTTTAACTTGCACAAGACCTTTTCGACGCCCCATGGGTGCGGTGGTCCCGGTGCTGGCGCGGTGGGCGTCACCGAGCAGTTGGCTCGTTTTTTGCCGGTGCCCCTTGTCAGCTCTGACGGCGAGCAGTACTACCTAGATTGGGACCGGCCCGATAGCATCGGCAAGATCGGTCCCTTTTATGGGAATGCCGCCGTGGTGCTCCGGGCCTATGCATGGGTCATGAGTCTGGGGGCGGATGGCCTGCGCGAGGTGGCAGAGACCGCGGTACTCAACAACAACTACCTGTTGAACCGGATGTTGCAGGTTCGGGGTGTGAGCGCGCCGTATGCCAAAGGCAAGCGCCGAATTGAGCAGGTGCGCTATAGCTGGGCGGAGCTGGCAGAGGAGACCGGTGTCCACTCGGAAGAGATCGGACTGCGCGCGGCGGACTTTGGCGTGCACTATTGGACAAGCCACCATCCCTTCATCGTGCCCGAGCCCTGCACTCTGGAACCGACCGAGTCATACTCCAAGCAGGAATTGGACGAATACGCGGACATCATGGCCCACGTAGCCCAGGAGGCACGCACTGATCCAGAGCTGGTCAACGCCGCTCCGCACAACAGCACGATCCACACCATCGACCATGCGCCCTTGGACGATCCGGCTCGTTGGGCCGTCACCTGGCGGGCCTATCGCCGGAAAGCTAAGCAGGCGTAGGGGGCCTGTGCCCCATGGACTGCAGAGACGGGACATGACACAAAAGCAGTTGGGGCTGATCGTCAACCCCGTCGCCGGTATCGGCGGCAGGGTGGGCCTCAAAGGCAGTGATGGGGCCGAGATCCAGCAGAGAGCGATGCTACTGGGCGCCGTGCCCCAAGCACAGAGCCGGGCCATCGAGGCCTTGCAGCAACTCAAGGCAGTCGAGGGCTTGGAAATTCTGACCTATCCGGGCGAGATGGGTGAGGATGCTGCTCGGGCCTGCTCTTTTGAGCCGCAGGTCATCGGATCCATCACAGCGGGCAA
>JBFFCR010000008.1:0-26179 GCA_041559855.1 Anaerolineae bacterium
GAACGGGCGGGCGCAGCCTGTCGAGCTGATGCAGGCTGCCCTGGATCGCGAACGGGGCCTGCGCATTGGCAAGGTGATCACTGACGTCAGCGTATTCGAAATCCCCGACTTTGACCGGCTGATCTTTGTCAGCGATGTTGCGATTGTGGTCTCGCCCAATCTCGCCCAGAAGGTTGCGATCGTGCAGAATGCAATTGACACGGCCATCGAGTTGGGTGTAGAATGCCCCAGAGTGGCAATTCTGGCCTCGACCGAGATGGTCAATCCCGAGATGCCGGCCAACATGGATGCCGCCAATCTGGCAAAGATGGCTGAGAGAGGTCAGATCAGGGGCGGCTTGGTGGATGGTCCACTGGCCCTCGACAATGCCATATCGCTCAAGGCCGCGGAGATGAAGGGGATCACGAGCCAGGTTGCCGGTCGCGCCGATATCTTGGTCACGCCAGATGTAGAATCGGGCAACATCCTGGCCAAGGCCATTGCCTACTTTGCCAAGGGTCACATGGCTGGTGTGGTGGTGGGCGCCAAGTGTCCCATCGTCATGCCTTCCCGGTCTGACCCGCCCCAGCAAAAGATGTTATCGCTTGCGTTGGGCATGTGCCTGATCAAATAGCGCTACTGTCTGTACCGCAACACGACCAAAGGAGGTTGCAGTCAATGAGCCATATCGTCATCAACGAGGACCGGTGCAAAGGGTGCGAGTTATGCACAACAGTCTGTCCCCAGGGTAACCTGGTCCAGATGGCCGATCACTTTAACATCAAAGGCTACCGGCCATCGATCTTTGTCGATCCAGAAGGGAAATGCACCGGATGCACACTCTGCGCCATGATGTGCCCCGACATGGTCATCACCGTGTACCGCACCCCCGTGAAGCGGAAGACATGACGCGCAAAGACGACGGCAACGCTAAAGGCACAGGGCAGGTTGGCCGCATACAGGCTAGGAGATACTCCGGGAAAGGATAAGACACTGTGAAAATACTCATGAAAGGCAACGAAGCCATTGGAGAGGCCGCCATCCGTGCAGGCTGTGATGCCTACTTTGGCTACCCCATCACACCCCAGACCGAGGTATTGGAATACATGTCGCGACGCATGCCGGAACTCGGCCGCACATTCGTCCAGGCTGAGAGCGAGCTGGGCGCCATCAACATGGTCTATGGCGCTGCTTGCACAGGCGTGAGGGTGATGACTACCACCTCCAGCCCCGGCTTCAGCCTGATGCAGGAGGGCATGTCGTACATTGCCATGTCATTTGTGCCCTGCGTCGTCGTGAATATCATGCGCGGCGGCCCGGGCCTCGGCAATATCCAGCCCTCCCAGGGCGACTATTTCCAGATGACCAAGGGGGGCGGTCATGGTGACTACAACCCCCTCGTCCTGGCGCCCTCGACTGTGCAAGAGACGGTCGACCTGGTGATAGAGGCTTTTGACCTGGCTGAGAAGTATCTCCAGCCGATCACAGTGATCGCCGATGGCTTGATCGGTCAGATCATGGAGCCTGTCGAGTTGCCTGAACTCAAGGCACCGGTGCGTAGGGAACATCCTTGGGCACTAACCGGTGCTAAGGGACGCGAAAAGAACATCATCACCTCGCTATTCCTTGGAGCTCAGAATCTGGAGCGCGAGGCCCTCAAACTCCAAAAGATAGTCGAGGAGATCAAGGCCACCGAGGTCCGCTACGCAGAGTACGAAATGGAAGGAGCAGAGATCATCGTTGTCGCCTACGGGACAGCAGGACGCATCGTTCAGACAGCCGTGAAGCAGGCCCGATCTGAAGGGATACCGGTGGGCCTGTTCCGTCCCATATCCATGTTCCCATTCCCCTACGAACGGCTCAACGAGATTGCCAAGACTGCCCGGCAGATCCTGGTTGTAGAGCTGAGCGCGGGACAGATGATCGAGGATGTGCGGCTAGCTACGAACTGCCGCCTGCCGATCTCTTTCTATGGTCGGCTGGGCGGGATCGTGCCCCTGCCAGAAGACATATACAAGGAAATCGTCAAACTGGCATGATAAATCAGGCACAACGGTACGAAGTGCATGCGAACAGGAGCACCGGACGATTCTGTCCGGATCGCACCCTTGGTGATGGTCCTTCGGAAGGAGACTAGAATGACGGAAACAGCACAGCTTGTCTTTAGCAGGCCAGAGTCCTTGTCGGATGTGGTTACGCACTACTGCCCAGGCTGTATTCATGGCATCGCGCACCGGCTGATCGCCGACGTCATGGACGAACTGGGCATCCGGGAGCGCACAGTGGGCATCGCGCCTGTTGGGTGCTCGGTCCTGGCCTACAACTACTTTGAGTTCGACTTTGCTGAGGCAGCCCATGGTCGGGCACCTGCCATGGCCACTGGTATGAAGCGCACGAATCCAGACCTTATCGTCTTTACCTACCAGGGCGATGGCGATCTGGCATCGATCGGCACCAATGAGCTTATACACGCCGCCACGCGCGGGGAGAATGTGACCACGTTCTTTGTGAATAATGCTGTGTACGGAATGACTGGCGGCCAGATGGCCCCTACCACCCTCCCCGGGATGGTCACAACCTCCTCCCCGTATGGCCGCGACGTCAAAACCCAGGGCTACCCGATTCGCGTCTGCGAGTTGGTATCCCAACTGGACGGGGCGGCCTATGTGGTGCGCCGCACGGCCAACAAACCCGCAGAGATCCGCAAGTTGCGCAAGGCCATCAAGACCGCCTTTCAGGTGCAGATGGGCGGGCTCGGGTTCTCCCTTGTTGAGATTGTCTCCAACTGCCCCACCAACTGGGGCATGACACCCAAAGAGTCCCTCAACTTCGTTGAGGAGCAGATGCTACCCTACTATCCGCTGGGTGACTACAGAGTCAGCGCCGAGGTGAAGGAGCTGAAGTAGCGAGGAAGGGCCAGTAGGAGACTGCGCAACTCGTTCTTGATCTTACATCGACAGAAGGAGCTAGATATGCATGAAGAAGTCATAGTCTCTGGCTTTGGAGGGCAGGGCGCCCTCTTTGCCGGGCAGTTGCTCGCCTACACCGGAATGGATGAAGGATGGCACGTGACCTGGATTCCTTCCTACGGACCTGAAATGCGAGGAGGCACGGCACACTGCATCGTCATTCTCTCTGATGACGCCATCGGTTCGCCGATAATCCGCCAGCCGAGTGCCTGCATTGTGATGAACCCGGCTTCCATGGAAAAGTACGAGAGCCTGGTCAAGCCTGGCGGGCTTCTAGTGGCCAACTCAACCCTTGTGCGCGCGCGATCAACGCGAGACGATATCGACACCCTCTATGTTCCCGCCAACGATCTGGCCACAGAACTTGGGAACGTCAAGATGGCGAATGTTGTCCTGCTCGGCGCCATGCTTGGGCGGCGTGAGATTCTGCCCATCGAAGGCATCAAACGCACATTGGACGAACATATTCCGGAGCGCAGGAAGCACATCATCGAGCCCAACAAGCGCGCTCTCGACCGCGGGATCGAATTTGTCAGAGGTTAGCAGAGGCCGCGTACTGCAGTCCATGCAAGCCTGCACCCTCGAACTCGGCCGACAGGAGCGCTAGTGCAGTTCGGCGACATCAACCTACAGCTCGTTTCGGGTGGAACCTACCAAGAGGATGGCGGAAGGCTGTTCGGGCTGGTCCCTCGGGTGCTCTGGGAGAAGGTTGCCAGGCCCGACGAACAGAATCGCCTCCGTCTTGCCGCTCGATGCCTCCTAATCGAGACGGCCCAGCAGTGCATCCTGGTGGGCACCGGCCCGGGGAACACCCGCTATGATGGGCAGCCAGATTCTGTCAACTCTGAGAAGCAGCGAGGACTGCTAAGCAACCTGGAGAGGCTAGGTGTTGGCCCCCACGATGTGGACCTAGTAATAAACACACACCTGCACGGTCACCACTGCGGCGGCAACACTTGGCCAGACCGAAATGGCGCGTGGGTCCCGACGTTTCCGCAAGCTACATACTGCGTTCAGCGCCTCGAGTTGGCCGACGCGCGCTTCCCCAACGAGCGCACCCGTCATTCCTATCGCAGTGAGACCCTGTGGCCAATCGAGGAGCGGGGGCAGTTGCACGTGCTCAATGGCGATACGCGCATCGGCGAACAGGTCCGCGTCATGGTCGCGCTAGGCCATACGCGCGCCCATCAATGTGTTGTCGTCGAGAGCGGGGAGCGCAAGGCGCTGTTCTTGGGCGATGCGGCGTACTGGCCGATCCACATCGAGCGCACATCCTGGGTGCCGGCCTATGACGTTGAACCTCTGGGTTCCATAGAGACCAAACGGAACCTGGCGCGCTGGGCCGTGGAGCATCGAGCGCTACTGATATTCGAGCACCATCCAGGAGTTGAGGCCGGATACCTGCAGGTTACCGAGCGCTCGGACCGGTTCCAGTTGGAGCCTGTGTCCCTCAGCACCTAGGCAGAACCAGTTCGCCCGTTCAGTGCCTTTCATCCCACTCGGCGATGGCATCCCGGACAAGCTGCTGGGCAGTCAGATTGGGAATCTCCTCAAGCTTTTCATACTCTGCACCATCGAACGCAAAGCGGACGATTCCGCCGTAGCCCAGCCGCACGTGCAAGTCGCGCCCGGCTAGGGCCGGCAGAATGCGAAGCCTGCGCTGCACGATCTCCTCGATCTCGTCCACAAAGCCGGGCGCCCCTTCCTCCTCGAACTTCTTGGGTTGCCTTCTTCTTCGCAGCGCACCCGCCATGCTGGGCTTCTCAGGCGGCGAAGCCTGCCCCATCTCTGTTAGCAGATTGAGAAACTGTGCTTCAACCTTATCAGCGTCCTCTTCGGACCGCGGTCTATTCGCGCTGCCCGCAGTGCTGGCGCGGATGCGCTCAAGTTCAGTCCGGCTGTTCTCGCGCAGGTCCTCTCGCCAGCTGCTAGTTGCATCCAAGGGCGTGAGGTCAGGGCCAGCTGCAGTTTGCCCCAACGCACCGGTGAACTGGATTAGCTCAAGCGCTGCGCCGATCACCTGGCGCTTGAGCTGCGGATCCTCGATCTCTGCAAGACTGGCGTATGTCTCGCCGCCGATCTCGACTCCGAGCGGTGCACCGACCTCGTTGCGGACCAGGGACAGAATCTGTCCCGATACTCTGCGCGCCGCAAAGGGTGCAAGCCGGTCCGCTTCGTAGGTTGCGGTCATCTTCTTCCTCTGGCGGCGATTCGCGAGCACAACATAGCCGATCAGTAAGGCCAGGATGATGCCGATTGCAGCTAGCAATCCGTACAAGAGCCATTCTAGCTGCTGCAGATCAAGAGCTTCCATTCAACCCTCCCGAGCACCCCTTCGAGGCACCCCAACCTAGCTGCGTGCTGGCTGTCGACGCTGTAGGAACACCTGCTGGCACGTCAGAGCCGCAACCCACCTCCATTATACCAGAGAGATAGAGCGAGGTCCAGTCCCCCATTGGTACCATTGGCGATTCCGAAACCCTAGAACTCTAGCCCGCAATCCATCGCTTGCTAGGCCCGGATCGCGTCCTACCTACCGTTTCCGGCGAGGCTCAGACCACAGCATAGGGCACTTCGTCGGGAGCGATGGTCGTGCGTGGCTGCCATGTTGAGGCTTGCTGCTGGGACCACTCGGGGTGAACTCCCGTGGCTCATTCCGGTTGGCAAACAGGGCAATAGTGCGTCGAGCGCCCACCCAGGACGATCCGTTCGATGGGAGACCGACATCGCGGGCAAGGTTCTCCCGTTCTACGGTAGACGGCAAGCTGGGATTGGTAGGTACCTGCCCGCCCAGAGGCATCTGAGTATCCGCCGTCAGATAGGGTTGTGCCCCGACCCTTCAGCGCGTCATTGAGTACAGCACGGATCGCTTTGTACAGGTCAGCCTGTTCAGCCAACGTGAGGGAATCAGCCTTGCGCAGGGGGTGCAGCCGAGCGGCAAAGAGCGCCTCATCGGCATAGATATTGCCAAGCCCAGCCAGGAAGCGCTGATTCAGCAGCAGCGGCTTGAGACGTCCCGACCGGTGCGCCAATTGGCGGCGAAAATCGCCTAGACCGAACCCGTCGTCGAGGGGCTCTGGCCCAAGCCCTACTAAAACCTCCTGCGGATCGGCGACCAGCCAGATCCGACCGAACTTGCGGGTATCGCGGAATCGCATCTGGCAGCCATCATCCAGATCAAAGACTACGCGGATATGAACATCCAGGCGCTGCTCCTGCGGCACGATCTGCAGCTGTCCGCTCATCCTCAGATGAATGAGAAGATGGCCACGCTCCAGCTCGATGACTATGTACTTGCCGCGCCGCGAAACCTGCAGGATGCGGAGTCCGGTCACGCGGCTCACAAACTGGATGGCGTCGGGCTCCGCTACGGTGCGCGGCCAGTTGATCTGCGCGCCTGTGATCCTGCGCCCCACCAACTGCCCACGCAGATCGTCGGCTATGGTCTGCACTTCCGGTAGCTCAGGCACCGTGCGCTGCCACTGTTTGCACTCGGGTGCTACCGTCCGGAACCGAAGGCCGCTACGAAACGAGCAATAGAGCGGTCGTAGGTCCGCTCCACCTGCGGCGGGAACAGACATCCAGGCAGTTCGTCATACCTGCGATGATATGCGATGCACTCGCAGCAAATGCCCTTGCGCGGGCAGGGCTCATATGTGCAGGTACAACGGTCTGAATTGACATTCTGATTGCATTCCATCTCGGACCTCCACAGCATCCAATCACTATCTTGGCTCAGTCCTCGACGTCAAGATCTCGCTGGAGACTGAGCAGTCATATTGGCTAAAGGCCTGGCAGGCAGCAGGCACATTGGCCGGTGCCTGGACACCCAACCATGCCAGAGCCCTGCTCAAGTGACAAAGCGGCAACCCGACCACACTCAGCCAACATCCCTCCATGCGTGATACTGGGTCAAACGTTGCGTGCTGGATGGCGTACGCGCCCGCCTTGTCCATCGGGTCTCGGCTTTCAACATACGACGCGATTTCATCGTCGCCATAGTCCCGCATCCAAACCCAGCTTTCGCCCAACTGGCTGATCATCTGCCGGGTTGCATGGTGCCACACCGAAATGCCGCTGTACACCATGTGCGCGCGTCCACGCAGGCGACTAAGCATTCGCGCGGCATCATCCGCGTCTTCGGGCTTTCCCAACACATCCCCATCGAGGACCACAATCGTATCGGCGGCCACCACCAGATCGCCGGGCTGGACATCGCGTATCGCCAGCGCTTTGGTCTGGCTCAGCCTCAGCACGAGTTCTGTTGGCGACTCCCCGGATACGCGTCCCTCATCGACAGTGGTCGATTTTATGACAAATGGGATTCCAAGCAGTGAAAGCAACTGCCTGCGCCGGGGTGAACCGGACGCGAGGATGAGGCGACGGATCCCAAGCTCATCGCGCGGCATGGTATCCAGCCTCCATCGCACTCCGGATGTCTGCGGCCACCTGATCCAAACGAGATCGCTCCGGGAGGCGGTGATAATCGGGACCGAAGCGGAAGCCAAAGCCATCCTCTCTGTACCGGGGGATCACGTGTAGATGCACGTGAAATACCTCCTGTCCAGCCGCCTCGCCATCGGCCAAGAAGAGATCCACACCTTCACAGCGCACTGCACTCTGCCGAAGGGCACCTGAGAGATCCATCGCCACACGAAACAGCTGTGCACCAGCCTCGCGCTCCAGTTCGTCTAGGCCGGTAGCATGGATCCGTGGCACGATCAGAAGATGCCCGTCGTTAACAGGCTGGATATCCATAAAGGCCACCACAGTTCCGTCGGCATAGACAATACTCGCGTCAGCAATCCCTCGAACGATATCACAGAACACGCACTCCGACAAGGCAAAGACCTCCCTGCTTACTATGCACAAGCTCGATTATAGCACGAAAGAAGCCATATCGGAAGCAGGCAGCTGTGTTGCGCCCAGGCATATGGCCCTAGGAAAGAACGAAAATAGGGACAACCTCGTAGTTGTCCCTATTCTGCCAAGTGCTTGGCGCGATATGGAATGGTTAGGTCAGCGCATCACGGCAAGGATCTGATCTCCCCTACTTGTATGTCACCCAGCTTATGCCCAGGTTGTAGCCGTACGAGTTGATCTTCATCTTTGCGTAGCGCCCGGCGTTGGTCTTGATGGCGATGACGGAACCAGGAGTCAATTTGTTAGAGCTGTTGTTGCTTCCATTGATCGGTGTGGTGGTGTAGGCCTGCGACTGCAGTGACTGAAGTGAGACGGCATCGAAATTCGGGTGGCCCATATGGGCGAGCATCGCACCGCTCCGCGGCACCAGGAAGCGGATCGTGCTGTTCACCTGCTCCCACCAGATGTCCGCGCCCGACGGTGGGCCCTGCACGCCGGTTTCAAAGTCAAACGTCCAGGTACCCTTCAGAGTGGTCGTGCCTTTCGACATCACAGCTAGCTCATTCCATCCCAGGTGGCCCCGCGTGTAGTCGCAAACAGCCGGCGTGTTGTGGGCCATCAGGCATGGCACGAACGGTGACGCGCAGGTCTCGCAGTTTCCGTTCGCGATCTGATACCGACCTGCCAGTTGCGTGCAATTGCATCCACTGGACGGATACTCATCCGGGCAGCCAAAGATGTGGCCCGTTTCGTGGGCCACCACGCGGCTAAAGTTGTCAATGCCCCAGCCGTCAACCCCAAAGTCCATTACCACATGGTTGCCCCAGGCGTAGGCAAACCAGAAGCTCGGATACTTGGTCACAAAGATCGCGTAGGCCCACTGGGCATTATTCTTGGCCTTGATGCTGTTGATATAGGCATTCATGCCGCTGATGCTCCCGCTGTAGCCCAGAGCTTGCATCGCAGCATTGCGCCACATATCTTCCCAGCTGTTCTCGTTCGCCTGTGTGAACTGGCTGGCTGGCAGGGAGATCTTGGGGCGCTTAAAGTCGTAGAACCACTGGATGTTCGCACGCGGCTCAAAGCCCGAAAGCATGTTGAGCCCCTCAATAGTCTCCGACAGCACCTTTGACTTCTCTTGATCCGTGATCTTGAACTGGTTCACTGTGCTGTCCACATAGATCACGCCTACCGCCACCCTGCCAACGAGTACTGGGATGTTCATGTTCGGAGCCCCCTCTATCCTCGAGGAAGCTGACCGCAGCGCCGGCTCCAACTCTTGCTCTCGCCTGCGCAGTTCCGCCAGCACTTCCTCTGGTGGATCAGGAGCTTTGCGCTCGGTCTCGTCCCAGAACTTGCCCAGCTCAGGGCTCGTCATGGCACGCACACGTCGATCCAGGTCGAAATGCTGGTTCCACGCCTGCACCGCAAAGTTGGTCTGGCGATCAAGCGACCGCACCGACTCCTCTGGCAACGGCTCGGTCGTCGCCGACACGATCCCGCCCTTACCTACTAGGCGACCCACCTGATCTGAGGGAACAGAGGCCACCATGATCGACGGCAGATAAGCGTGGAGTACCCGGCCACCTGCCTTTTCCACAGCGCTGACTGCGCGTTCCACCCCCCGGATGGTTTTCCACCGGAGCCCCAGAAAGACTTCCTGCATTCCTCCAACTTGGCGCGTTTCCATACTGCGTTCCTCCTTTACGCATTGAGTTTGGCGGCTGTCCAGTCCATTCCATGCGAGTTAGCTGCGCCAAGTCAGGCCATGACGATCATGGCTCCGCATGGCGCCCCCGATTAGTGTTGCCTGTTGCAGAGTGCCCCAGCCAGCGCATCCAGCGTGCTGCAGAGCGAGGCCGGCCTGCTTTCACAAGCCACTGCGAATGAAAAAGGCACCGCCCAGTCACTTCATCAGGCGAGTGCCTACTCATCCCCATCGAGCATCTCTTGTTCGCGACGTCGTAGCATCTCTTGGATATGACGTGGTGGATCGGGCGGCTGGCGACCCGGTGCATCCCACGAGAGGTCTGAGGATGCTGGCTTACTACGCTCCTGCTGGCGCGCCAGATGCTCGTTCCAGGCTATCATGGCGGCCCGATCAGCAGATGGCGCAGTCAGAAGTCTGTCATCCGCGATCTCCTGTGCATCAACCGACAAGACGTTGGGCTCACCGCGTAGTTTCTCGATTCCTGCACTCGCAAGCGAGGCGACAATGGCATTCGGCGGCAAGCTCAACAGCACGCGGCCGTTCATCTCTTCGATGGCTCTGATCGTGAGCTCAAGGCCTTCCGTAGCCTCCGGGCGGAGTTGGATGAAGACCTGTTGTGCACCTCTACCTGACTTGTCCTTCGGCACCTGAACACCTCCATAACACAACCTGCGAAGTGCCCACAACTCGGGCACGCAAAAAAGCAACCTTGCCGAGACCGTCTAGCCAAAGAGCAACGCGCGCTATTGGATGGTGGAAGCCAGGAGGGACATCTACATCAAGGGGGTCGAGTCTCGATGCGTTCCAGACCTATGCAGGATCGTGCACTGCAACGTGTAACGACCATACTCATTATAACTCACTTGAGCCAAAAAGTCAAATCGACGTATTCCCTCATGTGAAATAGTGAAAGGTCACCGAGATGGTATCATTCCCTCAAATGTAAATGTCACCGAGGGAGTGATGTCCATCGAGGACAGAATGACGATTGAAGAGCGACGCCAGTACCTCAGGAAGATGCAAGAACGCGATTTGCAGGCCGATCGCAAAGAGCGCGGGCAATTGTTGGATGAGATGGAGACCATCACGAAACTGCATCGCAAGAGCCTGATACGGCTGCTGAAAGACAGCTTGAGACGTCAACCTCGCCGCTGACAGCGAAGCCGTACCTACGGGCCAGACGTGGATGACGCCCTGCGTATCATCGCCGAGAGTGTGCACTACATCTGTGCCGAGCGTCTGACGCCGAATCTACCTTGGCTGGCCAAGCACCTGGCTGCTCACGGTGAGTTGACCCTGTCTCTCCAGCTTCTGGACCAACTGGGCCACATCAGCGTGTCCACCGTGGAGCGGATCCTAACCCGGCTCCGACAGAACAAGCCCCATCTGCCGCGGCGAGGCCCCCAGCGCACGAACACCCCAAGGTCAACCTTCACGAGTCAGGCGTCGCTTTGACAAGGCGGCCACTCCCTTTGACCACCTCTGCGCCGCGAAGGCTATCTCCTCGGAACACAAGGACCTATTGGCAGCACTGCGAGACCAAACCAATTCCCGTCAACTGCGTGATGAGATCTATGACCTGATCGACTACATTGCCACCTTGCCTTGCGCAGTCCCTGGAATCACCAAAGATGTTCGCCACACCTTGGTCATACCCTAACCCAAGAGCCAGACAGAGGACTACCCTCACCCGTCAATCGCGGACACAACGGTGAAAACCCTAGAAAGGAGGGGACACTCCCGGCAACATTATCATTTGAAGGAACGATCCCGTTTCGCTAGCATTATCATTCGAGTTGACAGGGTCGGGCAAGACGTGAAACTAAAATAACCCCAGCCTGATCAGGCTGGGGTCTGGTGCCGAAGGTGGGAGTTGAACCCACACGGGCGTACGCCCACTGCGCCCTGAACGCAGCGCGTCTGCCTGTTCCGCCACTTCGGCACGCGCAGGTTACTGTACCACTATTCGCCAGCTTTGTCAAGCCCGTCGTTTTCGCTGACAATTATTACGTCAGTCTGCACATAGTACCAGGCGTATATGTTTCGAAACCGGTCACTGGTGTGCAACATGGGTGACAGCTGAACGCCATGCACCTCACTATCCACTGTGTAGACGTAGATAGGATAGTAGACCAGCAATGCGGGTACTTCTTCCGAAAAGATCCGCTGAAAGGCCGAATACAGCTCCAAGCGCCGTGCCGGATCCACGGTACGCCGGGCCTCCTCCATGGCTAGATCGGCCTCCTCGCTCGCAAAGCCGGCAAAGTTCTGACCCGATTCCGCTTGCGTCGAATGCCACAAAGGATATGGATCGGGATCGGAGGTCAACTCGATCTCGACCAGAGCCGCGTTGAAAGTGCGGTTCCGCACAAAGTGAATCGCAGCCTCAGTGCTCACAACCCTGATCGTGGCATCAACGCCCACCGCACGCCATTGCTGGCTCATCCTCTCCGCCATCCCCACCATCTGCGGATCATCACTTGTCAGCAGCGTGAACGCCAGTTCAACACTTTCTCGATCGCGGATGAGGTCGCCATCACTGTCCACCCAGCCTGCAGCATCCAGAAGCCCCATAGCTCGTTCAGGATCGTACGCGTAGCGACGCACTCCGGGGTCATAAGCCCAGGTAGTGGGCAAGATAGGGCTGTCGGCGACCAATCCCAGGCCCCCCAATACTTGATCCACCAGTCCCTGCCTGTCGAGAGCATACATCAGAGCCTGGCGCACTTCTCTCTGTTCGAAGAACGGCAGCGTCTCGTCCATCAGATTCAGGTACACAAGCGCATACCCGGCAGCCTGGGCTGAATAGAATTCGAGACCAGGCAATCTCTCCAGTTCTGCCAATTCCTCAAGACCGGGCGGATGTAACCCTTGGATCGCACCTTGTCGATAGTCCTCCAGCAGACCATCCCAGTCCGAATAGAACCAGAACTCGAGCCGCTCCAGGTACGGTTTCGTGCCCCAGTAGCTAGGATTCGCGACCAACACAACCCGGTCTGCGGATACCTCCCCGACCCGAAACATCCCGGTCCCCACGGGATTGCTGGTCGTGAATTCGTGGTACGGCAGATCCGCGGCAGCCACCGCACTAAGCAAATGCGCCGGCAGCACGCCGATCACGGTGTATTGCAGGAAGGAAGGGAATGGCTCGACCAGGGTAAAGCGCACCGTGTAGGTGTCCAGAGGTTCGACAGTCACGTTTCGCCACAGGTCGGCGAGGCTTGTCTCGCCCTGGTAGCCTGGATCCTGAATGGCTTGGATGGTAAATGCCACATCCGCAGACGTGAAGGGGGCACCGTCCTGCCAGCGCACATCCTCTCGCAGGCTGAACTCATACTGCGTCCCATCTTCTGAGACTGTCCAGTCGCGGGCCAGAGCAGGCGCCAAGCGCCCCGTCTCGTCGCGCTTGGTCAGGCCATCGAATACAAGGGTGCTCAGATCCTGGTCTATGGGATTATCCGCCACCATCGGAGCCGAGTAAATCGGATTGAGAGTATCCCAGAAGCCCAACACACCCTCGACATAGGTGCCACCCGGAGCCCGAACCTCTACGGAGACCACCTCAGGGGGACTAGTGCTCGCCAACTGAAAGATGACAAGGAACACTAGCACAAGGCCCACCAGCACAAGCGCAGCCTGCCATAGGACATGCCGGGTCACAACACTCTCCCCATGCGAGAGGAAGGGTGTTCCCCAGCCTCGTGGGCCATGGAAACACCCTCACCATCAGAGTTCTTGGTACGGCTCTGAACCTGAGCTAACATTGTGCCAGGTAGCCAGATCTCGTTTGCCGATTCTCCAGTTCAGGCAACAATAACACTGACAATGGAAAGGACGAAAAACGCCACCGCGAGACCGATCGTCACGCTAAACAGCGTCTTTTCCACACCGCGCCGGGTGCGATAGACGCCGCCGCCCTCACCGCCGAACATGCCGCCCAAACCGGCGCTTTGACCCTGCGCCTGAGCCAGGATCACGACTATCAGCGCAACCGAAACGATGATCTGAATGATCTGTACATAGACTAGAAACCCACTCACGATATTCCTCCATCTCCATAGGTACGCCCACATGGCCCGGAGCGGACCACGAGCCGGGAGATTATACCATGCCATTGCTGCAGTGGCAAATCGCTGTCCGGGTTTGTGTAGAGTGCCCATCTCCACCCTGGACCCGCCGCTGCCCCAGGGCCCTACCTGTGTCCAGCTCGCGCAGGGCAGCAGGCCGACGGGAGGCAGCGCGGTGACCTGCGCTGAGCAGAAACGATGGGGGCCTGCCGAATCGCGGACGACTCATTCCTATGCGGGCTGCTGCGGCCGGCTTTGACGGGACCATAGACCCCACTGCCCGACACTCGCTTGCCGTATGCGGGCTTTTGCAGTATAATGGGCGGTACGATTCACCCGCTGGAGCGGTCCTATCGCCACGCCGGAACTCATCCGCGGTATGATCGCGCAGCAGGCAATCTGCCGAGTGCCAGAGCGATATGGTGCGCGTCGAGCGCAGGCATTAGACTACAGCGAGGGTTAGTTCGTGTTCAGTCCTTTGAATTTCATTCTGGGCGTGTTTTCACAGGATATCGGCATCGACTTGGGTACCGCCAACACCCTGGTCAATGTTCGGGGCAAGGGAATCGTCATCAACGAGCCATCCGTGGTGGCTATTGAGAAGAAAACCAAGAAGGTGCTGGCCATTGGCCTGGACGCCAAAGAGATGGTGGGGCGCACACCCGCGGACATTGTTGCCATCCGCCCCCTGCGCGACGGCGTCATCAGCGACTTTGACGTCACCGAACGGATGTTGCACTACTTTATCAAGAAGGTGCACGACCGCAGTTTCCTTCCTGTGGCGCGCCCTCGCGTGGTCGTTGGCATTCCTTCCGGAGTGACCGAGGTGGAAAAGCGAGCGGTCCACGATGCGACCCTTTCGGCGGGAGCCCGCAGCGCCTACCTCATCGAGGAGCCAATGGCCGCCGCCATCGGTGCTGGGTTGCCCATTACCGAGTCGCTGGGCAGCATGATTGTGGATATTGGCGGCGGCACAACGGAGGTGGCTGTGATCTCGCTGGGTGGCATCGTCGTCAGTCGCAGCCTTCGGGTAGCGGGCGACGAGATGGACGAAGACATCATCCAGTATGCACGCCAGAAGTACAACCTGCTCATTGGGGAGAGGATGGCCGAACGGACCAAGATCACCATTGGCTCTGGCTACCCATTGCCTCAAGAGCAAACGATGGCGCTAAAGGGGCGGAACCTCATCACCGGCCTGCCTGAGTCGATCGAGGTCAGCTCTGTCGAGATCCGCGAAGCGCTGGCCAACTCGGTCAACATCATTGTGGAAACCATACGCGATGCCCTGGATGACACGCCGCCCGAGTTGGTGGCCGACCTCATGGAGCAGGGCATCGCACTGGCTGGCGGGGGCGCCTTGTTGCAGGGTCTGGATCAGCGGCTCTCCGAAGAGACCAAGATGCGGGTGTATGTTGCCGATGATGCCCTGACCTGCGTGGCCCGCGGCGCAGGCCACGTTCTCGAAGACTTGGATCGCTTGCACAAGGTGCTGGCTGGGCTGCAGCGAGGAAGCACGGTCCACTAGGAGGCAATTGCGGCCTCGAGGCTGTCCATGATGGAAGGGAGGACTACAAGGAGACGAGAGTCCGCGCCGCCAAGGTGGAACGATGACTCGTGAGCGGCTCCTGTTCCTCGTCCCCATCGCCCTGATCGTCATCACGCTGTTGGGCTTTGTACTCCACCGCGCCGGCCTTCTGCAGCCAGTTGAGGAACTGCTGCTCAGGATCACCGCACCGATCCAGGAAGGCCTCAGTGGCTTCTCTACCGGGCTTGGCGACTTGGCCCAGACAGCTCGCGATCTGCGCGAGTTGCGGCAGCGCAATGAAGAGCTCGAGGCACAGAATGCCGCTCTCCTGTTGGATAACGTGCGCCTCCGTGAAGTCGACACAGAGGCAGCCCTCCTGCGCGAGCTTCTCAACTTCGCACAGGCGAACCCATCATACGGGATCAGAGGCGCCCGTGTCGTCGGTCGCACGATCGCCCAGGAACCCAGCAACCTGCTGAGCTACATTACGCTTGACGTCGGGCGAGCAGCAGGTATCGAGCGCAACATGGCCGTGGTTACCGATCGCGGCTTGGTGGGTCGCATATCAGAGGTGGGTGAGACTTGGTCCAGGGTGCTGCTACTCATCGATCCGCAGAGCACGGTGAATGCCCTGACCCAGAGCACGCGGGCTGGTGGCGCAGTGCAGGGACAGCCAGACGGTACGCTCATCATGCGCGCCATTCCCCAGGGGGACACAGTCAGCGTGGGCGACACGGTGTTCACATCAGGTCTGGGGGGCAACTTTCCGCGACAGCTCCTGATCGGCCAGATCATCGAGGTTGAGCGCAAGGACTATGAGTTGTACCAGACCGCTGTCGTACAGCCCACCGTTGACTTTGCTCACCTCGAGGCCGTCCTGATCATCACTGACTTTGAGGCGATCCAAGAGCAAGAACCAGCCGAGTTGACACCATGATCGGGCGCCTACTTGCTCAACGAGAGCACTCACACTGGGTAGCCGCCATTGCAGGCTGTAAGCGATGACTATCTATCTGGTCGTGCCCTTGCTTGTCACCGTGGCGATCATCCAGTCGACCATCGTCTCGCACTTTCACATCTGGGGTGTGTTTGCTGATCTGCCGCTGCTGGTTGTGACCGGCTGGGGGCTAATGCGCGGCTCTCGAGACGGCCTGATCTGGGGCTTTGTTGCTGGGGTGGCCGTGGATCTCTTTTCAGGTGCGCCCTTTGGCGCGGCAACGTTCGGGATGATGGCTGTCGGCGCCCTGGCAGGGCTGGGCCAGTCTACGGTCTTTCGCTCCCAGCTGCTCTGGCCGCCCGTCGCCGTGGGACTGGCGACGATCGTATATGATCTGCTCTTTCTGCTCGTCCTTTGGATCGCGGGCTACGGGGTGTCATGGTTGGAGACCTCGCTCTACCGCATAGCACCGTCGGCCGCGCTGAACGCGGCCGTTACACCTATCATCTTTGGCATAATGCGCTGGTTGAACACAATGTTCGGGCGCGAGGGGATGGAGTGGTAGCTTGACCAAATCGCGGCTATCGAGCCTCAGAATCAGACTGATCGTGTATCGAGTAATACTCGTCGTTGCCCTGGCAGTGCTCGTGGGTCAGCTGTGGAGACTGCAAATAGTCCGCGGCGGCTACTACCAAGATGCCGCCGATTACAACCGCTTCCGGCTGGAGGAAGATCCTGCGCCCCGTGGCATCATCTATGATCGTCGCGGGTACATTCTTGCGCGCAACATGCCCGAAATCCAGGTCTCGGTGATCCCGGCCTACCTGCCCGAGGACGCAAAGGAACGCCGCAGCCTGCTGTACCGCCTGGGAGAACTCCTCAACATGCCCCTGATCAGCCCCACCGTAGACGCCATTGTCACAGAGGACGCGCGGCCAAGGCTACAGGAATCCGCACCACAGGAACAGAGCATACTGGGCATACTGGCGGAAGCAGAATTGGCACCCTATCGCCCTGCACTCCTCAAGAGCGACGTCCGGCGCGAGGTCGCCATGATCCTGGAAGAAGAACACCTGGATTGGCCAGGCGTGTTGGTGCAGGCCAAGCCCGTTCGCGAGTACCTCTATGGCTCCCAGACCTCCCATGTCATAGGGTATGTGGGCCCCATTCCACAGGAGCAGTCGCAGAGCTACTTGGCTGCGGGCTATGACATCAACCAAGACACGGTAGGGCTCACCGGCATTGAACGAACCTATGAACGCCAGCTGCGGGGCGAGAGCGGGCAAAAGATGATCGAAGTTGACGTGGCCGGACGCGAAATCCAGACCGTCGGCGAACCCCAACGGTCCACGCCCGGTCACAGTCTACGTCTGACTATCGACCTGGATCTACAACAGGCCATGGAGGCAGCTCTCCAGCGCCAGCTGCGGGCTTCTTTCAAAACACAGGGTGTTGCCATCGCCATGAATCCGCAGACAGGCGAGATACTGGGCATGGTTTCCCTACCCAGCTACGACAACAACGCCTTCACTGGCGGCATATCCAGCGAGGCGCTGAAGGAATTGCAGGAGGATCCGGATCGCCCTCTGTTGAACCATGCCATCTCGGGCGTGTTCCCTCCCGGCTCCACTTTCAAGATCGTCGTCGCTTCAGCTGGGCTGGAGGAAGAGATCATCACAGCTCAGACCAGGCTCCACTGCGGTGGTATCCTTTGGCTGCCCAATCGCTACTACCCCGAGGATCCTAGCTTGGCCCAGCCCTTTTACTGCTGGATCTACCACGACTACCACGGGTACCACGGCTCGATGAACCTGCTCTCGGCACTTGGGCAATCGTGCGACATCTACTTCTACCAGGTTGGAGGAGGCTACCGCAATCAGTTTGAGGGATTGGGCGAAGAACGGCTCGGATACTATGCAGAGCTTCTAGGCTTTGGCAATCTCACAAAGATCGACCTCCCCGCCGAGTCCACTGGGCTTGTGCCCACTGTCAAGTGGAAGCGGGTCAACTACAGCGAGTCGTGGGTTACGGGCGACACCTACAACATGTCCATCGGGCAGGGGTTTGTGCTGGCAACGCCCCTCCAGGTGCTGAATGCGGCCGCGGCTGTCGCAAACGGAGGCACGCTTTATCGCCCGCAACTGATCCGCGATGTCATCGACAGCGAAGGTCACGTCACACAAGCTTTTGCACCTGACGTCCTCACCCAGGTGCCGGTCTCTTCTGCGAATTTCGAGCTCGTTCGCCAGGGCATGCGCGGCGCCGTGTCCGGTCCCGCCGGTACTGCGCATGCCATCAATGTGCCGGGGGTCGCCGTCGCAGGAAAGACCGGCACAGCCGAGTACTTTATTGATCGCAACAAGGATGGCATTCCCGACCGCGACCGGGAGGGTAACCTGCCCACCCATGCCTGGTTCGTATCCTTTGCTCCGTACGATGACCCCGAGATCGCATTGGTCGTGTTCATGTTCGGCGGAGGAGAAGGTTCAGCCACAGCTGTGCCAGTAGCCAACGAAATTCTCAACTACTATTTCAGCCGGGAGATGGGAGCCGATACGCCATGAGCCTCAGCCGGGATCGCAGGCGGTCGTCCCAGATTCTTCCGTGGCTGGCAGCAGGGCTCATCGTAGTAGCGCTCACATCATGCCTGGCCCTCGTGGCATGGACTTATTTCCAGGAAGATGACTTGAGGGAGCTGAGGGCGCCCGTGGCCGCTCAACAACAGGCGCGCGGCACTTCGGAGGCCCAGCTTCTCGCCCTACAGGGCACGGTGACCGCACTCGAGGGGCAATTGGCGGCATTCGAGGGCGGCGCACAGCCGCCAGACCCGGCTGTGTCAGGCTCTGCTGTAGGGAGTAATGCATCGCCGCCAGGGCTCGAGGAAATAGAGGCCTCTGTAGCGGATGTCCGGGCGGAATTGGGGGATCTGCGATCCGAGTTGAACATCGTGATCGACCAGATAAACAGCGAGGTGCCCTTGGACGACTCCTCCAGTGCAGAGGCACCTCCCCCCACCTTGACCCAGACAGCCCAGCTATCCGTGGCGCGCCAGCAGCAGGGCCACAACCTGAGTTGCGAATCCTCGGCCGCGTCCATGGTCGCCCAATATCACGGAGTGTCCCTTAGTGAAGAGCAAGTGCTGGCTCTGTTGCCGTTTAACAGCAATCCCCACCTAGGGTTTCGCGGAAACGTGGACGGCCTAACCGGAGGCATAGTCGACTATGGAGTGTATGCACAGCCCATCGCGGATATTCTGGGTGCCCACGGCCTCGAGGTGCGGACAATATCCGGCGGTCTAGAGGAGATCAAATCAGCTATCATCGCAGGAAACCCTGTAATTGCCTGGGTAACCTACAACTGCATGGCCAGCACGCCTACCACAGAGCTTATCGACGGACAGAACGTCACCCTGGTGCCCAACCAACATGCCGTGGTGGTTACCGGGTTCAACGCCGATGGTGTGTGGGCCAACGATCCTTGGGATGGGCAAGAGGATTTCTACCCCACCAGCGACTTTGTGCGAGCCATGAGCTACTTTGGGAACATGGCCATCGAGGTGGCCGGGCGCTGAGCCCGCAGGCCACCGTGCAGGTGTTGAGGAAAGATGACGGACACAGTATCGATCAAAGGTACAAGTGATGGCCTGGTGATCGGCCTCGGTGCTGGGCCGTATCAGGATGTCTTGAAGGAAATGGAGTCCGCCTTGAGCGCCAAGGCATCGTTCTTCATCGGAGGACGAGTGGCGCTGCGCGTTGGCGATCGCGCCCTGTCTGCCGATCAACTGACGATGATTGGCCGTCAGCTTCAGGATCTGGGCATGACGCTATGGGCAGTCGATGCCGAACATCCCGCAACCCTAGCCGCGGCCCAGGAGATTGGCCTTGAGATCGCCACACAGACAAAGAGCGAGCGTCCGGTCCGACCTGTACCTGAACAGACTGCTAGAGATGAACTGCCAGGGGTGGTGGTGCGGCGAACCCTTCGCTCGGGACAGGCGCTACAACATGCTGGCCACGTCACGCTGATCGGAGATCTGAATCCAGGGGCAGAGATCGTGGCTGGTGGGGACATCATCGTCTTTGGCAGGCTGCGGGGCATAGCTCACGCCGGGGCAATGGGCGATGAGACGGCGATCATCTGTGCGCTCGAGCTGGCACCCAGCCAGCTCCGCATTGGGTCCCATATCGCTCGATCACCGGATCGCAGCCGCCCGCCCAAGATGCCCGAGATAGCCAGTGTGCAGGACGACCAGATCATCGTAGAACGATGGACCAAGAGTGGATGGAGTCTAGCAATCGGTAGTGTAAGACTGCAGATCGGTGGATAGCGGCGCCCGGGGTATCTATCAGGGCCAGGCGGGTACCCGTAAAGACCACGACACAGTTGAGAGTGCATCTCGAACGCAACAGGAGCAGAATATGAGCGCAACAGTGATCACAGTTACATCGGGCAAGGGGGGTGTTGGCAAGACGACGACCACGGCAAACCTGGGCGTGGCACTGGCCATGCTTGGGCAGCGCGTTGTCACCATCGATGCCGACATCGGGTTGCGCAACCTTGACGTCGTAATGGGGCTAGAGAACCGCATCGTCTACGATCTGGTGGACGCTGTCGAAGGTCATTGCCGCCTCCGCCAGGCGCTCATCCGGGACAAGCGACTGTCCGAGCTCTACCTCATGCCAGCGGCACAGACCCGCGACAAGACGGCGGTGAGCCCGGAGCAGATGATCGAGATCACCGACCAGTTGAGACCAGACTTTGACTTTGTGCTGATCGACTCGCCCGCAGGCATCGAACGCGGCTACCAGAACGCCGTCGCTCCTGCCGACCGCGTGATCATAGTCACCACTCCCGAGGTTTCGGCCGTGCGCGACGCTGACCGGATAGTGGGACTCGTCGAGGCAGAGGAAAAAGGATCGCCCACCCTAATCATCAACCGGCTGAACCCTGACATGGTCCGACGCGGCGAGATGCTCAGCACACAGGATGTTGTGGAGCTGCTGGCCATCGACCTACTGGGCATCATACCCGAGGACAAACAGGTCATCGTGGCGACCAACAGGGGTACTCCCGTGGCGCTGGATGGAAAGGCGCCGTCGGGGGAGGCATTCCGCAACATCGCAGGGCGGCTCATGGGACAGAACATCCCTCTCATGCCACTCAAAGGATCGGAGGGCGTGTTGGGCCGCCTGGGGCGCCTGTTCGGTGGCTAGCAATCACCAGAGCAAAGCAAGGGCATGGATGGGCATTCACAATGGAGTCGTCCCACTGCCACAGCACACAAACTTTCAGGAGGTACCATGGGTTTTCTGAATCGGGTGTTCGGACACAAACAGCCATCCAGCAGCGACATTGCCAAGGAGCGACTCCAGTTGGTCCTGGTTCAGGATCGATTCAAGATCTCCCCAGACACACTCGAGCGGCTCAAAGATGACCTGATCAAGGTCATATCGCGGTATGTTGAGATAGAAGCTGAGGGAGTCCAGGTCAACTTTACCCAGACCAGATACCAGAGTCGGCTGGTGGCTGATATTCCCGTTGTGGGCGCCGTGCGCCGACGACCCAGCAGAGGAGCGGGAGGGGATGGCTAGGCGCTTCTGGCGCAACTTTGACTTTATCCTGCTAATCGCGCTGCTGATCCTGTCTGCCTACGGCGTGATTATGATCTATAGCGCCACCATCAACACACTTGGTGTCGAGAATCCGGTTCAGCGGCAGATTCTATACATCGTTGCGGGAACGGTTGTCTTGCTGGTCACAGCTTCCATCGACTACCGCCTGCTGCATATTGTTCAGATGCCCCTTTCCATCCTGACGCCCGCCATTCTGGGTTTCATGAGCATGGGTCTGGTCATCGTCTGGCGGATGCAGCAGATACACGCAGCCGAGCTCACTCCCTCGTTGGAGATGTTCACGCCCGACTTGCCGATCATGGCTGCCGGCGTGGCGTCGGTTGTGACCATCTTTGTCTTGGACCGTGTCTGGATCCGGAAGATGGACCTGCCCCTGCCCCGGATCTTGTCTAGCATTGCGGTGCTGTTCGCTATGGCAGTCGGTGTTGTCGTATTTGCCCGTTCCGGTGCAGGGCTTCAGGCGCCGGGTGTCGCCTATCTGCTCGCGATCGGCCTGGCGCTGGCGTATCTCCTCGACTGTCTCACTCTGCGCTACGCTGACACACTGCACAATCCCCTCTATGTCCTGGTGCTGGGAATTCTGGGGCTCATTTTCCTGATCGGGCAAGTATCGGGCGGATCGCAGCGATGGCTCGGCGAAGGCGCGGTGCAACCCTCAGAGCTATCCAAGATCCTGATCATCATTGTGCTGGCCAAGTTCCTGGCCGATCGCGAAGATCGCTTGGACCAGATGGGCACCGTCCTGACCTCACTGGGCATCATCGGCGTGCCTATGGTGCTGATCTACCTCCAGCCAGACCTGGGAACTGCGCTGACCATGATCGCCATCTGGGCAGCCATGATCTGGATGGGCGGAATGCGACTGCGTCACCTACTGATTTTGCTTGCCGCAGGTCTGGCTGCGTTGCCGCTGGTGTGGATGAACCTCGAGGATTACATGAAACAGCGCCTCATGCTATTCATCAACCCGGCAAGCGATCCTGATTCCTACTTTAATGTCCACCAGGCATTGGTGAGCATCGGTTCGGGCGGCTGGCTCGGAAAGGGCCTTACCAAGGGAACGCAGAGCCAGTTGCACTTTTTGCGAGTACGCCACACCGACTTTATCTTTGCGGTCACCGCAGAAGAACTTGGCTTCCTGGGTGCCCTCGCCATGATCGGACTCTTGTTCCTCCTGCTGTGGAGGATACTGCGTGTCGCAGAACGATCGCGCGATAACTTCGGCCGCCTGCTCGCCGCCGGGGTGGGAGGGCTCGTGTTCTTTCAGAGCGTGATCAACATCGGCATGAACCTGGGCTTGATGCCGGTGACCGGGATCCCCCTTCCCTTTGTCAGCTATGGCGGCAGCTCGTTCCTCACCCTGATGCTAGGGATGGGGCTGGTAGAAAGCGTAGCCATGCGCCATAAGAAGCTGGAATTCGATTGAGATAAACGACCCTCCACAGTTCAATCATATGGCTAGGATTCGCAGCCGGTGTTCAGCGTCAGGGTTATGATTGACTGGCGGTGAAGACGATTGGATTTTCCATAATGCGTGCAAAGCAGCATGGCTTGTCATCGCCCTCGTGTTATGCATAGCAGTAGTAGGTATCCTTCGCTGGTGTATGATCGTCCGAACAGCCGCATCTCAGGCGAGGCTGAACGCCCAGCCGAAGCAGCTTGCATTTAGTCTCCGATCTTACGACTTGCCCGGAGGGATCAAGTATGATAGAATCAGAATGCACTCAGGGAACATTGACCGAGTGCAAGGGTCTGGATCTGGAACAGGAGCGATGCTCATGCTAGGATTTGACCGTATCACATTTAATCCGAACGTCATGGGAGGACGTGCCTGCCTTCGTGGCATGCGCATCACGGTGTCTTTGATCGTGAATCTCGTGGCCAACGGGATGGACGCCAGAGAGATCGTGGAAACCTACCCATATCTGGAGCAGGAGGACATACGACAAGCTCTTCAGTACGCTGCCTGGCTGGCTGAGGAAAGCATCTATTCTCTGGAGCCAGCGCCAGCATGAGATTCCTGGCCGACATGGGTGTCTCTCCCAAGACGGTGAGTCTTTTGCAGAGTCTTGGGCACGACGCGGTTCCTCTGCACGATGAAGATCAGGACCAACTGCCCGATTCCGCTATTCTGCAAAAGGCCCGCGACGAACAGCGTGTTCTTCTGACCCACGACCTTGATTTTCGGGAGTTGATCGCAGCCAGCAAGGGAGCAATGCCCAGCGCCGTCATCTTCCGCTTGAGGAACATGCACCCCGAGCAAGTAAACCATTACCTTCACCGAATCCTTTCTCAGCATCAGGGAATGCTCGAGCGAGGCGCCATCCTTAGCGTCAGCGAGGGGCAGATCCGTGTCCGGACCTTACCAATTAGGTCTAATGGATAGCGCGGCCCCGGTATAGCCAAGAGCAGTGACTTTACGGCGCGTTTCCCTCATCGGTGGCGAAGACCGTTATGACAACATACAGCAGGCGCTGGACCAGATCGCCGGCGAAATCGATCTCTCTGACAAGCAGCGCGTTCTAATCAAACCGAACTTTGTCGTCAGCTACGAGCCACTGGCAGTCACCCATCACGAAGCCATGCAGGCTGTCCTCGAGTTCGTGCGCGCCCAGTATGATGGCCCGCTGACCATCGCCGAGGGGCCAGCGACCGACCCTGCTATGGCGGTATTCCGTCGCTACGGCTACGACCGGCTTGCCGCGACCTACGGCGCCACCCTGTTGGACCTGAACCACGACGAACCGGTGCCCGTGGACGTGTACGACTGGCGCCTGCGCCCACTGCGCCTGCACCTGGCTCGCAGCGTCGTGGAGAGCGATTTCCGCATATCAGTAGGTCCGCCGAAAACACACGACGTGGTCATCGTGACACTCAGCCTGAAGAACATGATCATGGGCAGTCTCATCAGCCGCTTCACCCACGCCCACGCGTCCGGCAGCAGCAGCCGCCTGAGCGTCGGCACCGTAAGCAAGTGGCTGTGGCATGCGCTGCCCCGCTGGGTGCGCCACCTGCCCCCGGCAGAGTGGCTCACCTTCCGCGCCATGAGCCTCCTGGAACCCAGTGACAAGATGAAGATGCATCAGAGCTACCCGGTCATCAACCTCAACCTGGCTCTGATAGCTCCGCTAGTGAAACCCCACTTGTCGGTAATCGACGGCTTTGAGGGCATGGAGGGCAACGGACCCTCCGAGGGCGATTCGGTGACTTGGCGCGTCGCCCTTGCGAGCACCGACGCACTGGCAACTGACAGCATAGCTGCGACGTTGATGGGATTTGACCCCGACGAGATCGGCTACCTCCACTACTGTAAGAGAATGGGACTGGGCATCGGCGACGCGGACCAGATCGAGATAGTGGGCAACGCGACCATGACCGATTGTGCTCGCCGGTTCCGGCCCCACGACACGGTGCGCCGCCAGCGACGTTGGCGCCTCCCTCACGCCGAGTCATACTTGCATCCCATGGAGTCAGCATAGCGAGGGCGGAGATGAACGAGCAAGAGCCTGTCACCGGAACGGAACGCCATGGCCGCTACATACTCCGACCTGCCCAAGCCGCCGACCTGGATCGCCTGCTCGAACTCATGCTTGTCCTGCAAGATCAGGTTGAGGCGTCCAATCCTGACCTGTGGCGCATGAAACCAAGCGCCCGGCGCAGCCTCAGGGGCCAGCTCAGGGCCAGACTCGAAACCGCGAACGGCTACGCACTGGTCGCTGAGCATGAGGAGGACGGTGTCATCGGCGTCATCTTTGGCCGGATCATAGTCAACAAACGCTACACTCCGTCTCGCGCTGGCCAAATAGACCAGGCCGTTGTGCGCGCTGACCACCGGCGGATGGGCGTGGGCTCGCGGCTCGTGGCCCTATTATGCCGCTTCTTTGCCTCGCAAGAGGTAGGGGATGTTTCGCTGCGCTACGTCGTAGGCAACAAGGAGGCAACTGCCTTCTGGTCAGCACTGGGCTTCTCGCCGCGTATCATCACCGCGGGCGCGGGGAGGGAGGAGATGGAACGGCACCTGCGGTAAAGACTCTGGTCTGTCAGGAGGTGTCGAGACCGACTCCCCGGGACACGATCCTTGTGCCCCCGCCCACTGAAGAGCGTATCAGGTCGCCAACCGTTTGTGCCGGATGAGACCAGACTGGCCCAATCTCGAGATTGGGCCAGTCCTGCGTTGTCAGGAGAGTGCGAGCCCTGCGCGGGACTTTCACCCATCGCTAGGATCAAACAGACTGCGGCCCACGCAGGACGAGTAGTCGAGTGCGGGCGCACCGAGGTTGCCAACTGCACAAACTGTGGTATACTAGGCCAACTTTGGCCACTATCTAATGGAGGGTTCACGTGACACACAACAGGGTGCGCGTCCGCATCGCGCCCAGCCCAACTGGATATTTTCACATTGGTTCAGCGCGTACGGCTCTGTTCAACTGGCTCTTTGCCCGCCGCCACGGCGGCCAGTTCATCGTCCGCGTGGAGGACACCGACCGCACAC
>JBFFCR010000009.1:0-24621 GCA_041559855.1 Anaerolineae bacterium
AAGCCCTCCTTGTGGCCATCGTACAACTCAGCACCCTCCATGGCAAACGCCACCTTCAAACTTACCGGGCCAGCTCCCTTGTAGGGAAAGAGATTCGGTGCCCCCGTTACGCACTGCTCTAGTTTGGCGCCTCCATAGGCGACATCGGCCAGCACCAAGCGATCCGCATCAGGGTGGGGGCGAACCTCGACGACCTCGCCCACGACGATCGCCTCCCTGTCCCACCAATCGCCGATGCGCTCCATGGCGCCAAGTTCGAGTCCAGCTAGGGTCAAGCGCTCTGCCAGATCGACAAGATCTTCAGTTATGTCCACATAGTCTCTCAGCCAGCTTACAGGTACCCTCATGTTCCGCTCCTTATGTAGATCGCGTGGTCGACACTCCTATCCGAATTGCTCGAGGAACCGTAGGTCATTATCGTACAGGCATCGAATATCGGGGATGCGGTACCACAGTGCGGCGATCCGGTCCACGCCAGCGCCGAATGCAAAGCCTGTGTATCGCGCCGGATCAATGCCACCATTCCGCAGGACGTTGGGATGAACCATGCCTCCCGGTATTATTTCCACCCACCCGCTGTCCTTGCACAGGCGACAGCCATAACCATCACACACAGTGCACGCCAGATCCGTCTCAATGCTGGGTTCCGTAAACGGAAAATAGTGCCCGCGAAACCGCAGCCTGCTTTCTTTGCCAAACAACGCTTTTGTCAGAGCGCTGATAGCCCCCAACAGGTCAGTCATCCGGATCTCCTCACCGATCGCAAGACCCTCCATCTGATAAAACATGATGTTGTGTGAAGCATCAGGTTGATCGTAGCGGTAGCATGCGCCCGGAACCACGGCCCGGACCGGTGCACCACTCTGCCTCATGATCCTCACCTGAGCTGGCGAAGTGTGAGTGCGCAACAGAACATCAGGCCGTAGCGTGTAAAAGCTGTCGTAGCTGTCGCGCGCCGGATGATTGGGCGGGAAGTTGAGAAGAGAAAAGTTGTACTCCTCCGACTCGACATCAGGTCCCTTAACGACCTGGAAGCCCATCTGACGAAAGGCAGCTTTCATCCTTAGGAGCGTGGTGGTGATCGGATGCAGTCGTCCCGCACCCACTGACCGCCCCGGCAGGCTCACATCCGCAGAATGCACCCTGCGATCGGCTCCAAGTGTCTGCGCCTTTCCCTTCATCGCACCCAGAAGCCGGTCCTTCACCTCGTTCGCCAGCTTGCCCGCAGCTGGTCGCTGCTCTGGCGGCAGCGAGCCGAGGCTTCCCGTTACTGAGGCAAGACGACTCTTTCGCCCGAGGTGCGTTCGCCGCCAGTCCGCCAGCTCACTGCCAGACCCAACCTCTTCAAGACGCTCCAGTGCTTCGCATTCAGCGAGCCGCAGAACCTCCAGCACCAGTCTCCTCCATCTGCGAGTCCCAACTATTGATCCGTCACAAACCTGGAATCCCGACTACCCGAGCTGTTCCAGAAATCGCAAGTCATTGCTCCAGAAATACCGAATGTCCTCAACTCCGTGCTTCAGCATGGCAATGCGCTCAGGACCCATGCCAAAGGCAAAGCCTGAATAGACGTCGGGATCATAGCCCCCATTGGTCAACACAACAGGATGAACCATCCCGCAGCCCATGATCTCAAGCCAGCCCGTGTGCTTGCACACGCGGCAGCCTTTACCACCGCACAAGATACAGTCCATGTCGACTTCAGCGCTCGGCTCAGTGAAAGGAAAATGGCTGGCGCGAAAACGGACCTGCCGGCCCTCTCCAAACATCCGTCGCGCAAAGTCAACAATCGTTCCCTTTAGATCCGCCATAGTTATCGACCTGCCAACCGCCAGCCCCTCCACTTGATTGAACATGATCTCTGACCGCGCCGTGATCTGCTCGTACCGGTAGCACATCCCCGGCAGAATGACCCGGATCGGCTCGGGGCAGTACTGCCGCATGGCATGGATCTGCCCTGGCGAGGTGTGCGTTCGCAGGATCACACCGGGTTGTGTCGTGTAAAACGTATCCCACATATCCCTCGCCGGATGATGCGGGGGCATGTTCAGCCAGGTAAAGTTAAAGTCATCTGTCTCAACATCCCGACTGCGATAGACCTGGAAACCCATCTCGGCGAATATGCGATAGATCTCGCGCAGAGTCGTGGTTGCAGGATGCAAGCAACCAGGACGTCGCGGGCGGCCGGGCAAGGTTACATCCACATGGTCGGCAACCCGCGCCCCGCTTAGGGCACGCTTCCTGACCTCCTCGACTTTGAGCTCGTAAGCTGAGCCTAGGGCCCGCTTGACTTCGTTCACACGTCGGCCATACGCGGGCCGCTCCTCCGATGGAAGCGAAGCCAGGGCCTTTACCGCATCTGTCACGCGTCCCCTACGTCCTAGGTACAAAGAGTGCCATTCGCCGAGCCCATCGTCATCACGCGCAGCCTGCAATGCTTCTTCAGCTTCCCTCTCCAGCGCATCAAGTGTAGTAGCCATCCAACCTCCCCATAGAGCCTTGTCATGCAGTATCACAACTGGCAATCAAAAACGCTCCCGTCCACCAGGGACGAGAGCGAATAACTCCCGCGGTACCACCCCGCTTGACCGGCTCAAGCCGATCCCCTCATTCCACCGACGGCGACATGCATCGCGATCGGCTGCCCCTGTAACGGTGGGCATCCGGAGCAGACTACTGGCCAGGGCAAACCCTGGCGTTCACCTGTCGGCTCAGGAGCGAACTTCAGCGGCTTCTATCCTGGCAGGGCTTTCAGTCAGCGACCCCGCCTCCCTGAAGGCAATCCCCCGCCTACTCTTCTCCGTCGCAGCCTTTGTCTCTCAATTACGTTGTATTATACCGTGTTTGAGGGATTTGTCAAGTCTCGTTTCGCCGCTTCGCTGCTCGCCGCCAGCCTCACGTGCACCCAGCGAAAGTGAATGATCTTACTTGACACAAGCCTACCTCTGTGCTAGACTACCAGCCAGTACAAATGGAGGTGGACTTGAATACGAGAAACCTGCTGCGGTGGGGCATCTATCTGGTTCTGGGCACTCTCGTTGCCGTATTCCTTTACAACCAGTTGGTATCGCGCCAGGACGAGCCCGAAGTCATCTCACTGCAAGAGCTTGCCACAGAGGTCAAGGCGGAGAATGTCGCCAAGGTCACCGTCGATGGAGACACTCTTGATATTGAGAAGGTAGACGGAGGCCTGGCCACTTCCTACAAGGAAGCTGAGACCAGCCTGGTCAGTTCGCTGGCAAACCTGGGTGTCAGTTCAGGACAGCTCGGAGACATAGTGATCGAGGTTGCGCCTCCGAGCGGGCTGTTCGGTTGGTTAGGCATCCTCAGTTGGGTTCTCCCTTTGATCCTCATCAGCGCCTTCTTTCTCATCATCTTCCGACAGGCGCAAAGCAGCGGAAACCAGGCCATCTCCTTCGGGCGCAGCCGTGCGCGCATGTTTGCCGGCGAAAAACCCACTGTCACTTTCGAGGATGTGGCCGGCGTCGAAGAGGCCAAGCAAGAGCTCAACGAAGTCGTCGAGTTTCTTAAGGAACCTCAGAAATTCATTGCCCTGGGAGCTCGCATCCCCAAGGGCGTCATTCTTCTAGGCGCCCCCGGCACCGGCAAGACGCTGATGGCCAAGGCTGTGTCAGGAGAGGCAGGCGTCCCCTTCTTCTCCATCTCTGGCTCCGAGTTTGTGGAGATGTTTGTCGGCGTTGGGGCTAGCCGCGTCCGGGACCTGTTTGACCAGGCGAAGCGCAACTCGCCATGCATAGTCTTCGTCGACGAGATCGACGCCGTCGGCCGCCATCGCGGCGCTGGATTGGGTGGTTCTCACGATGAGCGCGAGCAGACCCTGAACCAGATCCTGGTCGAGATGGATGGGTTCGACACTGACACGAACGTCATCATCATCGCTGCTACAAACCGGCCAGACATCCTAGATCCCGCCCTCCTGCGACCTGGTCGCTTCGACCGCCGAGTCGTGCTCGATCGTCCTGACATGGTTGGCAGGCAAAAGATCCTCGAAGTGCACGTGCGGGGCAAGCCTCTCGGGAGGGATGTGGACCTCGCTGTCCTGGCTAGGCAAACTCCGGGGTTCGTAGGGGCAGACATCGAAAGCCTGGTGAATGAGGCCGCGATACTGGCTGCCCGCCGCAACAAGATGAGCATCGACATGTCCGAGTTCCAGGAGGCTGTCGAACGTGTTATCGCCGGGCCCGAACGCAAGAGCCGGGTGATAACAGAAGAAGAAAAAGAGGTGGTGGCCTATCACGAGGCCGGTCACGCACTGGCCGCGGCCAAGACGCCAGAGGCCGACAAGGTGCGTAAGGTGAGCATCATCCCCCGAGGTATGGCGGGCGGCTACACCCTTGTCCTACCGGATGAGGACAAGTATCTCTCAAGCAGCACCAGATTTCAGGCCGAACTCATCATGACCCTGGGGGGACGTGCTGCAGAGCAGGTTGTCTTCGGCCGAGTCACGACAGGCGCAGGCAATGACCTCGACCGCGCCACCGACCTCGCCCGCAAGATGGTCATGGAGTATGGCATGAGCAGTCAGCTCGGCCCCATGACCTATGGCGAGCGCGAGGAGATGGTCTTCCTCGGGCGCAGCATCGCCGAGCACCGCAACTACAGCGAGGCAATCGCCCGCAAGATCGATGGCGAGGTCAGGCGACTCATCGGCAAGGCATACAGCAAGGCCATGGAGATTATGTCTCATCACAGGGAACAGCTCGACAAGCTGGCCCGACTGCTCATAGAGAATGAGACACTGGACGAGCAAGAGGTGGAAGCCCTGCTGGCCAGAGCCACCGGCTAGCAACGGCCGGCGCGGCCTGCACAGCATCGCGGTTCCCGCGAAAGATACCATCTCAGGAAGCCATGCATCGAGCACCGAGGAGGGCAAGCTTCATGTCCGACAAGCCTTACGAAAGCAGCGGCTACTACTATCCCAATCTGATTGCCAAGATCTATCTAGAGGCCATCGAGGAGATCATGGGGGCAAACGGCATCAAAGCCCTGCTAAACATGGCCAACATGCCTCATCTCATCGACAACTACCCACCTGGCAATCTGTCGAAGGACTTCGATTTCGCAGACTTTGCCCATCTCAATGAGGCAATGGAGCAAATCTACGGACACCGGGGTGGGCGTGCCCTCTCGCTGAGGGCGGGGCGCAAGGCATTCGATCAGGGCCTACGGAACTTTGGTCCCATGGTAGGTGTTGCCGACAGGGCCTTCCGCTTGCTTCCGCTCAAGCTGCGGATGAAGATCGGACTGGGCGCCATGGCAAAGGCTTTCTCTAGCACCAGTGATCAGGTTAGCTACATCCAGGAGGAGGAAGATCGCTTTGTGTATGTCATCGAGCGCTGTCCTGTGTGCTGGGGACGGCACGCTGAGTCTCCTATCTGCCACGCTGCCATGGGCATTATCCAGGAAGGCCTCAACTGGGGCACTGGTGGAATGCAGTTCAAGACAGCAGAGATAGCCTGTATCGCCAGAGGCGACCCGGCCTGTCTATTCAGCATCTCGAAGGAGCCCATTACCTAAACTCCACTCTTCCTGCAGGTCGCAAGAGTGCACTCGTTCGGCTACGAACACCGGTACTCGTAACAGCCCTCCAGGCTGCTCCACGGCCATCACTCGCAGGCCCACAGCCTCGGCCAGAGTGAGAAACCGCTCTCGCCCTGCCCCGGCCCGCGTACCAAACAACACCTGTATCGCTCGCTCCCACAAAGGAGTTGCGGTTTCCACCACAATGCCCACCGCAACTAGACGTCCGCCGCCCCAGCCCGTTGTCGGGTCGGGAGAGCGCAGTACACGGGCAGCTTCACCGAATGTCTCAGCATCCAGGATATAGCCAGCGGGGAATGTGCACACGATAGAGTCAAAGCTCTGAGCCGCAAAAGGGAGGCTCTGGGCAATCCCGCGCACCCGTGGTACCTCAATCCCCCGTCGCAGTAGCTTCCGCGCCGTTACACGTTGCATAGCAGTGGAGGGGTCCAGACCCACCGGTTCCAGGCTGCGCGTCGCCATCTCCAGCAACAGGTCCCCCGTGCCAAAGCCGATCTCAAGGACCCTCTGCCCAGCTATGTGATCGAGTGCAGAAAGGCGCCACTCAGACCAATGCCCCAGGCTGACCAGCCAGCTAACAGCGTCGTAAGCCCAGGCCAACTCATCATACAGCCGGTGGGTAGCCCAGATGTAGAGCCTGCCTAGCCAGGTCATGCTGCCCGTGCCATGCGCAGCTGCAGCTGCCGCTCGCCTTCATCCATCATGCCCGGTTGTGGCTACTCGCGCCGTGAAAAGCGTAGACCAGACCAGGTAGCATCTACGGAACAGATCTTAAAGTCGACGAGACCAGAGTCGAGCCCCGTCTTGCGCACCACAGTCTGTGAGAGATCCGAGGCAATCCCAGAGGCCTTCTTGCGCCACACAATCCAGAGCCTGCCCCCCTCAGCAAATTCGCCCATCTCACCTATCCCGCCCACCAATTCCTGCCGCGATCTCACAAACCACAACGTCAGACCGCCAGGAGAGGGAGCCTCGTAACGCAGCACGGCGCCCTCCGGAAGCTCGCCGAGTGTCTCTGCAAAGCCGCGCGGCGCGCCGACCAGGTTCACGGTCGAGCCAGGCTTGACACCAAGCTTCTGAGGCAGTGGCGTCCTCGCATAGGCTGCAAACGCGGACGTCGGCACCACCGGTTCTGCAGGAGGGCAAGCGATCGCGTGTTCAAGTGCCCCCCCAACCGCATCCCATGTTGTGTAGGTGGCATCAGGCAGGAGCTCCTTGATGCGTGCAACCTTGCCCTGCTCGCCTCCAACAAACACTAGGGGAATGTGCCGCGTGGCCTTCTGCTTGCGCAACGACAGGGCCAGGTCGCGTCCCTGAGACGGCGCCCGGCTCAAATCCAGCACGACTGCGTCAGGAGGGTCCGTGCGCAAAGCCTGAAGTCCAGCCTGAGTAAGAGGATCATGGTTCACCTCAAAGCCAGCCGCCCGCAGCACTTCGCCGCGCGCCTCTGCCTCAGCAGCATTCGAGTGAATCAAACGTACTCGACACATCACGGCCTCCTACGCCAGCAGCGGCACTCGCTACTGCTCGCTAGGCGACTACTCCTGCCCGAGAACTCTGCCAGCACGATCACGCGCAAGGCAACCACAACCGGCGCCAACTGGAGAACATCGCCCTTGTCCAAGAGCGGTAGCACAGCTCCGGTACGTTTCCAACGGTCCCTGCCAAACGCTTTGGCGGGTATGCCTGTGGAGGCAAAGGCCCGTCGAGCACTGGCAACTTGTTCATTATACCACGTTCCTGAACCTTCCCACAAGCCGCACGTGCCTGAGCTCGGCGAGAGACGAGCAGCCAGCGTGCCCTTCGCTGCGCCCAGGAAGAGGCCACCACCCTTTCGGCTATGCGGGAAGCAAAACGGCTCATCAATATCCCTTCACCGGGCAATGCTGATGAGCCCGGTAGTCACTGTGGCCAATCGCCGCGCGAACTCAACGAATCGCAACCACTGCCGTCATGTTCCAGCGCAAACGCGCATCGTGACGAAGCAGCCGCACGATCACCGTGTACGTTATGTCGCCTAGCTTCTCCCGGCCGAGCGGCCCGATGCGCACCACAGTACCGGCGATCTCAAGGTCTGGGATGGCATCAAAGGTCACCAAAACCTCGTCACCCTCCTGCACCCGCACCACATCCAGTTCCGTCAGATCATCAGTCTCCACTTGCCATGCAGAGAGATCCGCCAGCTCGACGAGCGGCATGCCGGCAACAACCTGCTCGCCGGGCCTCACAGTGACGTCGGCGACCGTGCCCGCGAATAGTGCTCGCAACTCGGTATCGGCAAGGCTGGCACGAGCTTGCTGCACAGCAGCCTCGGCTTCGACCACCATCGCTGCGGCGACTGCGATCTCTTCATCACGGGCTCCTGCCAACATCAAGTCAAGTTGAGCCTGTGCCTGGCGAACCATGGCCTCAGCCTCCGCAAGATCGTTCTCGGTAGCTGGCTTCAGCAACCTGTCCAGGCTCGCCTGTGCCTGCATCACCGCTGCGCGGGCGTTCGCCAAATGATCGGCTTCGGGAGCTGCAAATAGGGCATCGTACTGCGCCTTGGCTGCAGCATACAGGTTGCTCGCCTGCTGCAATTGCAGGCTCTCCGGCAGCATTCCGATGTCTGGTCTACCTGCCACCAGATCGTACGCAGCCTGAGCCTGCTGAAGTGCAGCCTCGGCATTCGCCAGGTCCGCTTCGGCAGCGATGCGCGTGTACTCATCTGGACCGTCGTACAGACGCTGGAGCGAGGCCTGAGCAGCAGCCAAGTTCGCTTTGGCGGCCGCTATGTCCTCCGGGCGAGCACCATCCTCAAGCCTGCCCAGGCGCGCACGAGCTGCTTCCAGGCTTGCCTGCGCTGCGACAATCTCCTGGACGCGAGGACCTGCCTCCAGGGTCGCGAGCTGAGCATGTGCACTGGCCAACCCGGCTTCGGCCCGAGCGACCGCAGCTCGTTGATGCGTGTCTCGTAGCCGGATGAGCACCTGCCCCTCCTCCACAAAGTCTCCATCACGAACATGTACTTCCGCTGCAATCCCGCTGGCAGGCAGGCTCAAAGTCGCGCGGCTAACCGGTGCAACGACTGCTTCTGCAATGACCTCATACGTCTCTGGTCTGGCTCCAACTACTTCGGCTGCATTCTCGTTATTGATCGCCTGCGCAGCAGCCATCCCCCCCCTCAAGAAAGGGACACTGCCCGCCACTACTGTCAGTACCATGCCCAGGGCGATCACTGCGCCCAGGGCAATCAAAAGTCTCTTCTTCATGACTACATCTCTCCTTCTGCAAGCGCCATCGAACTCGGATCCATTCCCACCGCAAGAATTGACCCGCAGCAACGCGCCGAATGCTTTTCACATCGTCGCAGGCGCAGGCGACAGTGAACCCCTACCGCCTCTGCTCTCTTTGCCCGTGGCGGTTGGACGCATTATGTCCACTGACACTGGCTTCCCCCACAACATCCTTCCTGAGGCAACGCCCCTCGAGTGCAGCACCTCGTCCACTATTCGACCATCTGCTATCGTCACAATCCGTGGCACGCGGTTAGCTAGCTCCTGATCATGCGTCACCATCAGAATGGTCTTCCCATCAGACACCAACGACTGAAACAACTCGAACACGTCATCGGCAGTTCTCGAATCCAGATTGCCTGTCGGCTCATCGGCAACGACGATGGGTGGATCGTTCGCCAAAGCCCGCGCTATGGCGGCACGCTGTTGGTGGCCGGCAGATATGGCCGCCGGGTACCGTTCCGCCAGATCGGCCAGAGCCATCTGCTCCAGCAGGCGCATAGCCCGCTCGTACCGCTCTCCAGGCTCATAGATGTTGCACAGATCCATCGGCAACATCACATTCTCCACAATGGTGAGTGCGGGCAACAACTGGAAGAACTGGAACACGATGCCCATGTACCGTCCCCGCCACTGGGCCATCTGCCCCTCATCCAGCCTTCGAATACGCGTCCGCGCCACAACCACTTCGCCGTCCGTCGGGTGATCGATGCCCGTGAACATGTTGATCAGTGTCGACTTGCCACTGCCCGACTTGCCCACGACGGCGACAAACTCTCCGGGGTGCATCTCCAGGTCGATCCCTTTGAGGGCCCAAAACGGACCCGCTCCAGTCTCATATGCCTTGGTGACGCCCTGTAGGCTGATCATGGCCTCAGTAATGCTCTGACTCTGACCACAATCTCGTGTCGCGACCTCCGATTCTGCCAACGGCCTAGTACTGGTCCGGCCTTCCGTCTTCACTGGCCTACGCAACCACCTAAGCATGAGCGAACCCTCCCCAGTCACCGCGCCTAACCGGCTCCTCCACAATCACCCCGTCAGCCAAATGAACCGTTCGCGTGACCCTGAAAGCCAGGTCCCGGTCGTGCGTCACCATCAGAATCGTCTTGTCCTTGTCCACCAATCTTTGGAACACACCAAACACGGCATCCGCAGTCTTGGAGTCGAGATTGCCCGTTGGCTCATCAGCCACGAGGAGCATGGGATCGTTCGCCAGGGCGCGTGCAATCGCTACGCGCTGGCGCTGCCCTCCCGACACAGCCGAGGGCAGTTTATCAGCCTGTTCAGCGATTTCCACCTGCTCGAGTAAGTAGAGGGCCCTCTCGCGTCGCTCTTGCACCGACCCGTACATACCGGCAAAGTCCATCGGGAGCATCACATTCTGGGCCACGGTCAGCATTGGCAACAGCTGGAAGGACTGGAAGATGACGCCCACGTTTCTTCCACGCCAGCCAGCGACTTGATCTTCGCTCATTTCGTGCACCGCGTGCGACCCAACGCGAATCCAGCCGGCAGTTGGCTTGTCAATGCCGCTCACCATGTTGACCAGGGTGGACTTTCCTGCGCCTGACTTGCCGACGATGGTCACAAACTCGCCTTTTCGCACTTGTAGGTCGATCCCCCTCAACGCACACACGATCCCGGCAGGTGTGCGATATGCTTTGGTTAACCGAGTCACATCGACCAGGGGCTCCCCGTCACTCATATGCCAAGACCTCTCGGATGGTAAGGCGCACCGCGTTGCGCGCCGGACCCAGGCTCGCGACCAGCGCCACACCCTGCAGGACAAAGAGCCACAGAACAGCCGCACCGATGGAGTACTGGGAGATCAGCGGTATACCAATCAGGGCGATGCCTAGCTGCTCGCTCATGAAGCCGCTGACAGGCAAGGAGATGAGCACGCCGATCGTCCAGCTTATCAAGCCGATCACGACACCCTCAACCAGAACGATCTGCCGCACCGACAGATTCGACGCCCCGATGGCACGCAGCACACCGATCTCCCGCACACGCTCCAGGATGTTGATGCTCATGGTTGTGGTCAGACCCAGACCTCCAACAGCAGCCAGCAAGAGCGCCATCAGTATCAGGAAGGCTACAATGATGGTGAACAGCAGCTTGTTTTCCTCCCGCATCATCTCGGTATTCTCAGTGCCGCTGACTCCGATCCCTTGCGCCTCCAGGTGCTCCAGCAGAACCGCTTCCATCTTGCTCTGCCAAGCAGCATCGTGCCGGCTGGTTGCGACCTGCATGTGCGTAACCTGTCCAGGCAACCGGGCCGCGTACGCATAGTCCTCATGCTTCACATAGATAGCCTGCCCCCGGGACTCTGTGGGAACGATGCCCACAATCCGCCACACGGCCTCCCGCTCACCAATCTCCAGCACCATCTCGCCACCGACTGCTAGAACAGGTTCTTGATCCACGACATCAGAGTTTAGCACAACCTCGTTTCGCGCGGTTCCAAGCCACCGTCCCTCCAGGAGCCGCGGATTCATCATGGTCGTATCGGCTGGAACTGCGTATACCTGTATACCCTCGCTCTCCGTCCCGTCAGAGCGCAGACGTACCGCACCATCCAGCGACCAGCCTTCCGCAGCCAGCACCCCGGGAACCTGATCGAGCCCCTGCTCGACGCGAGCCAAACGATAGGGTCTCTCCAGTTCTACCGAGACATCGTAGTGGCGGAAGCGCATGAAATCGTCCACGGTGCCGTCGACAGATTCCCGTACACTGAGCACGGAGACAAACAAGGCTGTCCCAATGATGAGTACGATCAGTGTCTGCATCAGCCTGCCCTTGTGGCGGAGGGTGTTGCGCAGGGCCAACAGAAGGGGGCGACGAATCGAGGCGATTTCCTGGAGTCGGCCCACCAGCTTATCCACCCAGCCCTGCCCGTAGGCTGAGGCCTCCATGCCCGCATCACCCAGGGCCTTCTGCGTCGTCACGCGTGTTCCCCTAATCACGGGTGCGATTCCAGCCAGCAGAGGAAGCAACAGCCCAACGGCTGCTTGCACGGCAATAATGGTGATGGGCACCGAATAACTGTCGGGCATCACGTTGAGCAGCCCCTGCACCAGTGTCTGCATGAGCAGCCGCGAGGTTAGTATCGCAAGCGGAATGCCGAGGGCAATCGCTATCAACCCATACACCAGCACAGTGGCAATGTACAGGCTCATGATCTGCCAGCGGCTGGCACCAATCAGCTTCATAACGCCGATCTGCGGAATCTGCTGCGTAATGAGCGCCGATATTGCGTTCACAACGAGGAATCCCGAGAGCAGCAAGATGATGAGGCCGAACGAGGAGAGAATCAGCACGATAGTGTCAATGAAAGGATCGGCAATGCTTTCTGTGTTGACCTGCCGGCCAAAGACCACATGCTCCATGGCCCTAAGGTGTTCTTCGACCTCATCCACCACCGCGTTGACGTGCGCCCGATCCTGTGAGTTTTCAGAGACCCGGATGAGGAGCTGCGTATAGCCCGCACCAAGGCCAAGGCTCTCCATCGTCTCGGGACTCACATACCCGGTGGGCCGGCTAGTGATTCCTGGACTCAGCTGCTGCGCGTCGTGGACCGAGCCAACTACCTGCAGCTGCTTTTCGGCGCCACTGTCAAGCTCTACAGTAAGGCTGTCCCCCACTTCCACGCCCAAGTAGTCCAGGGCCAACCGCTCCAAGACTATCTCTCGGCGGCCTGGCGCGACTGTGCTGCCAAGCCTGGTGACAAGATCAATCTTCATCTCGTTCAGGTCAGGCACAGAAAGGATCACGAGATCGCGCGGCATGGCCCTGTCATCGTACACTTGGACGCGCACAACGCTCCGTCCCTCTGCAGCCGCGACTCCAGGAAGCTTAGCCACGCGCTCTGCCAGCGCATCGTCGAAGGGGTTCGTATGGATAATCGCTGCGGCCATCAGGGCACCATCCTGATCGGCCCTATACTCGCGCTCGACCAGTTCGCGGGTATCGAGTACAACGCCAATAGCGTATACGCCAACAGCGACAGCGAGTGCGACAATGAGCGTCCTCGCTCGATTTTTCCACAAGTCCGTCAACACCTTGTGCCAGCGTGTGCTCAGCATCTACCAACCCCTTGGCATTTCACGTGACTTAGTATAGGTGCAGGTGTGTCATATGCACCAGTGTCACCTGTCACCAAAGGTGTCACGTGACACGCTCAGCGCACCAAACTGGCATTGGATGACGCCGCGAGCAGGATTCCAGCCCACCTGAAGGCACATCCTGCTATATCCTTCGAAGAGGCGCACTACCCAGGCAGACGCCCTTGTGGTATAATCGCATTGAGAATGGGCGTGTGTAGATTGTCCCCATCTGTTGCGCCGATCTCCAAGGAATGGAGCATGCAAAGAACGCGGAAAGCACAACTCGAGCCCGGTTTCCTGCAGGCGTTTCGCCTATTCATTGTCACGCGCATCGTATTCTGGGTGATCATCGGACCCATCCTCATCGTAATGGAGATGGCCAGAGATGCAACCCTCAGCCTTGACCAGGCTACCAGCATGACCCTGGTCGAGAGACTGACGCTACCAAATGTCGCACCTGTGATCGCAATAGAGCTAGTCCTCCTGACCTTGCTGGTACTGCCGCAGATACCCCGGCGCCTGGGCAAGTGGTTCGTTCCCCTGACACTCGTGATGAGCATCGTTCCCGTCCTTATCGGGTACTTCTGGTGGCCATCCGAAAACCCGCTGCAAACCCCGTTCTCCATATTTTCCTTCGTGATTCTGGTCCTGGTAGCCTGGCAGTACCGCTTTCGCACTGTACTCGCCTATGTTCTCGGACTGACCCTCTATCAAGTCTGGCTCATCTCGCCCGTGGCTGCAATGCCGTTGAGCGCGGACGTAGGATGGCTGATCCTTCAGGGCGCCATGATGTTGCTGGTAGGCTATATCATTGTCCAACTCGTGGCCATCCAGCGAGAGCAACGGCAGGAATTAGAGCACGCCTACAGGCAACAAGCCAGGGCTAACCTCCGACTCCAGCGCTACGCTGTCGCACTTGAGGAGTTGACCATCAGCCGCGAGCGCAACCGTCTAGCCAGGGAACTGCACGACACACTCGCCCACTCGCTAAGTGCAGTCACCGTCCAGCTCGAGGCCGTGCGATCTATCTGGGACACCAACCCCGTCGCCGCCCAGGGCATGCTGGACAGAGCCGATGAGACGGCTCGCCGGGGCCTGACCGAGGCACGCCGGGCCTTGCAGGACCTGCGCGCATCCCCCCTGCAGGACCTTGGACTGTCGCTCGCGCTCAAGGACTTGGCAGAGACCGCCGCCGAACGCGCTGGCGCTTCACTCACACTGGCTCTTCCTGCACAGACCCGGGATCGCCTGTCTCTTGCCATCGAGCAAGGCGTTTATCGCATTGCCCAGGAAACTCTGGAGAATGTCGTCCGCCATTCCGAGGCAAAGTCGATCGTTTTCCGCCTTGAGCAGACGCGCGAAAGCCTCTTTCTTACCATCTCTGACGATGGTCTGGGAATAGACAATGCGTTTCTACAGCAGCCGGGGCCTGGCAGCCAAGACGGCCTTGGGCTGCGCGGCATGAAGGAGCGGGCTGCTCTGATTGGCGGAACCTTGGAGATCACCAGGCGGGAAGGGCAGGGCACGCTGATTCAGCTGAAGGTGCCCATCTCTTCAGCTTAGCACCGCACGGGGAACCGAGGCTGGCGTAAGAAAGGAAAGGAAGGAGTACAATGATCCGCGTTCTCATCTGTGACGATCAGACGGTCGTGCGCGAGGGGCTGGCGGCGATCCTTGGAACCGATCCCGACATCAAAGTCACTGGCTTGGCCAGCAATGGCCGCGAGGCGCTGGAACTTGCGCAGGAAACCGTCCCAGACGTCGTGCTTATGGATCTGAAAATGCCCGTTATGAACGGGGTGCAGGCGACACAGCATTTGCGCCGGCAATATCCCGCTCTACGAGTCCTGGTGTTAACCACTTATGCTGGCGACCAGTGGGTGCTCGACGCTGTTCGGGCCGGTGCCGCCGGATACCTACTCAAAGACACGCGGCGGGATGCGCTGCTGGACGCGGTCAAAGGCACCGCCGATGGCAAGACCTATCTGGATCCGGCAATTGCCGGCAAACTCACACAGCAGGTGGTCGTGGGACCGGCACCTTCGCGACACGAACAACCCGAACTTGAGCCCTTCACTGAACGCGAGCAGGAGGTGCTCACTCTGCTGGCCCAGGGACACAGCAATCCCGAGATTGCCGGTCGTCTGCACCTGGCCCGCGGCACGGTGCGCAACTATGTCAGCGCAATCCTGCAAAAGTTGGGGGTTCCCGATCGGACTCAAGCCGCAGTGGTGGCAATACAACGTGGATTGATCGGTCCGCCGGAGGACTGAGCGTCCACGGTGGCCTCCCCAGTGGGAGCAATCGGCAGACCGTCGTAAGACAGGGGCGACAGGGCCGCTGTCTCGATTATTGCCGCCCCTTCTCCAGCGAGAACGGAGTTGCCCTATTTCACCGTGATCGTCGCCGCGCCGTCCCAAAACTCTTCCCAGTCGGCGTCCGCCTGATCGCAGCGCGCGAAACAGATGGCCAACGCTACTTTGTACGTTCCTGGTGTGCTAAAGATCAGGCCATCATCATGCGTGAACGGGACATCAGGCAGGATGACATCAGGATTGATCCAGCTTGTGTTGAACTGCCCGTTATTGGCCTTTATGCCCAGCATTTCAAAGCCAATGGGATCCTCTGTATGGTTCAGGGCTTCGTATACAAAGTATGCCTTCTCGCCGACCACAAAGGTTGTCTTGTCGCGGGCGATCACCAATCCCGAGACGCCATGGGTGCCAACGACGTGCTGAGCTGCAGGCGTGGGAGTCGGCGTCGGCGGAACCGGTGTGCGCGTGGCAGGCTTTGTTGTCGCTGTTGGAGGCGCCGTTGTCGGTGTGGGTGGTCCCGGTGTGTCGCTCGGTGTCGCCGTAGCTGTCGGGAGTGCCGGGGTGTCCGTCGCTGGTAGAGGCGTATCCGTGGAAAGTGGTGCCTCAGTTGCCGTCAGGGTTGGGGTTGGCAGCGGCGTATTGGTCGCCGGGGGGATCGGTGTGAAGGTCGGCCTCAGGGTCTTCACAGGCTCCGCGAACTCTGTGGGAGCCCCGGTGCCGCAACCAATGCACAAAACTCCCATCAGCACCAGCATTGCTATCGACGTGCCTCGTTTCATCATGCCATCCTTGTCTTCACGCCTATCAAGGGCTTTGTCTCAGCCACCATCGTCAGTTAGGACCCCAGTGGCATGAAACAGGCTCCCGCTGCCGTGGGAGCCCAATCGCAGAAACGCAACCTACCCTTTCAGATGGCGAGGGGGAGATTTGAACTCCCAACCAAGGGCTTATGAGTCCCCTGCTCTGCCATTGAGCTACCTCGCCGACAGTCAATGGCAGACAGCGCGCTGCGCCATCTGCCATACAACCCCTAGGTAGCGGGGGAAGGATTCGAACCTTCGACCTTTGGGTTATGAGCCCAACGAGCTGCCTCTGCTCCACCCCGCATCGCACCGCCGATTATACCTAGATTGGCCGCTCTGTCAACTTTGGGACGCGCGCTCGCAACGCCGCCGCCCATCACGGAAGGGCCGCATCGCCCACCAGCGCCCACCAGGTCACTACCGTAACGTAGACCCAAGCCACAATCGCAAGCAGCACTACAGCGCTTCCCCCCGCTGCTAGCGAGTGCAAGACACGTCGCCTTGCGGCCGGATCTGGGGAAGGAGGCGCGTCAGCAGCCTGTGGCTGCACGTCCTCAAGTGCCAGTGGCGGCGGCGCCGCTCGAGGTCCCACGCCGGAACTCTGCGACACAAGCGCCAGCTCGCGGATGCGCCGGCTAGCCTGGATCTGCAGCGCGGCCCCGGGGCATGCCTGCACCGCCCTGAAAGCGCTAGTGGCCTGGAGACTGCGTCCCATATCCCAATAGGCTAGGCCCAGGTTGTAGTAGGCCAGGCCAAACTGGTCATCATTATCCGTAGCCTGCCGATACCGGGCAATCGCCTCCTCCAGCTGCCCTTCCCTGTGATAGTCCAAGCCGATGCGAAAATGAATGAGCGCCGGACCGTCGCCAGGCAGCTCGCCGCTGTCTCGCCGAGCTGTCTGCTGCGAAGGCTGGGCTGCACGTCGAAGCGCCCAGAGATCCGATTCGGGCGCAGTTCCACGACGCCGAACTGCCCGAATGACTGCGACTAGGCTCACCACAGCCTGGAAACCATCCAACGGTGGCACCGGCAGAAGGTTAAAGAAGGCAAGCACAAGATTGACCATCAATACATTCCCCGACAGTGCAGCAGCTATGCCCTGTACGTCCAAGTCCGGTCCCGGAAGCGAAAGGTACTCGGCGGCAGCCAGCGGCGAGGCGCCGCCCACAATCGAGACGATGAGCACAGTGACCAGTATGCCCGCCAGAGCCGCCGCAGCAGTGAGCAGATTGGCCCCCGCGCCGGCAAGTGAAACCAGCAACATGCCAAAGGCCCGATTCTTGACACGGAATCGCCCAGGATCCACTCGAACCGGTTTTGCCCAGCCAAAGCCAAAGAGTAGGAACACTACCAAACCCACCCAGGAAACGTGCCGCAAGGGATTGAAGCTCAAGCGTCGTTGGTCCACCTGACTGGTATCGCCTAGCAAAAAGGCCACGATCGCATGACCCAGCTCATGCACCGTGAAACCGACAAACAGCGCGGGGACCAGTAGCAAGGTCGACCAAGTAGGTGGCCACAGAAAGAGGTTATCCACGCTCATCACGCCGCCCGCCAAATGGGAACACAAACCGCCGAGCTGCCCGAGCCACCAGACGATCCTCAAAGAACACACCCACGTGCAGCATGTGCTCCCCCGGCTCCGCATCCTGCCGCAGGTGTACGATCTTGTCAAGCATCCAGTCCCGGGTATCAATCAGCAACACACTGCACAACTCCTCGTCCCCTGGCCCGACGATCACCATCTCCACATTGAGAGGCTCTACACACGGTGTGATATCCACTGCCACGTCCACGCGACGCATGTCAAGCGCACAGACTCCAAGACTGTGCACCTGCACCTGCTCCGGACGAGCCGGGGCTCCTCCCATGGACTCAAACTCGGACAACTGCGATCACCTCGCGAAAACAGCCGCGCAGAGTCACTCCCGCGCAGGGTTCTCTTCTATCACACGGATCGTGGCCAGTGGGTAGGTCAGGCCCAGCGAAAAAGGCCCGCGTCGCACAGCAAGCCAACACCCATCCCGCAGCCGGCCAATGGTGAGATCGTACAATCCCGGACTCAAATCGCCGGGAATCTCCAGCGCCAGCGGATCGCGGATCACCTGCCCTGTCTCCAACGTCACGAAAGGCGCTCGGCCTCCCGCAGGTGCCGATATTGCCTGTGCCATCACCCTCCCTGCACGATCCCGCAACTCGATTACAGCCGGTCCCACTCCCGGCCCATCCACTAGCCCGAGCCACAGGAATTCCAGATGCAGCACGTCCCCAGGATGGACCTCAAAGCTCTCAGAGTCAAAGCCAAGCAGGCGCACGCCCTCGCCAATAGTAACCTCGGCGCTGTGCGCTGCTGCCGGACGGCGAAGCGCCTGCCAGTCCTGAGGAGCCACAACTTCCACCTCTCCCAGCAGCTGGCGCTCACCCGGGGTCCAGGGCAGCCAGATGGGCTGCCCCTCTACAAAGCGATACCAACCTACTTCCAGCCGGTAGCGACCCGGCGGCGTGCCCGCCGGTATCTCGAGCCTGAGCGGCGTACGGATCTGCGCACCCACTGGCCAGTCGGTTGCCACGTAGAGTGGGCCAAGCGGATGCTCATCCGTCTGCGCCCAGCGCCAGCCCCTTTCATCGAACAGCCCCGCAAAGAGGGTAGCGTCCATGTCTGGTCGCGCATCCACTTCCCACACCAGCGCCACGTCGACAACTCCTCCGATCTCGGCACTTGAGGGCAACTGCGATCTTGCGACAAGCTGCAGCCAACCGTCGGCCAGTCCCGCATCCATCGCAACGGATGCATCCGAGCGCGGATCCCGCCCCGTGAGATATCCCTGCACACGCAGGCTCGAGGCTCCACTGAATACCTCGTCAAAGAAGCGAGTGCCATGCTCGTCCAGCCAGATCCGAATGAGACCATCCGGATCGGTGACCGTATCATAAACGCGATAGACCCACACCCGGTCAAACTCGGTGAAGAGACGAGCCAAAGCCTCCTCCGTCTCGGCACGACTCATCGCGTAAAAGTCGGATTCGGCATCACCCCAACCCAGGGAAGGTGCACCGCCCACAGTGCCAGTCTGCACCACCACCGGTCCATTGCATGTGCTGCCACACCACCCGGGTGCACCGTCGTTCACCAACCTACCGCGCCAAGCGATCGGATCTCCTTGCCAATAGATCAACAACGCCGTGTACGCGTAGCCGGCGTTGACCAGGATGGCATCACCCGGTCGCCACTGCTCGGAAAGCACGCGCACCGCCGCCCGGTGATCATCACTGATGTATTGCGGATCGGTGTGGTAGGCATAGACCGAGATGCCCGAAAACGCGACCATCACCGCTAGCGCGAGCCAGGCAGCCGGCCGCCACCGTCGCAGCAGCCAGGCAACGCCCGCGCCTACAATCATGTAGAACGGTATCGCAAACGTGAATACATACCGCACGTGATAGAGCGGCGTGACGAACGAAGCAAGATAGATCAACAGCAGCGGCAGGCACAGATAGCCAACGAGGAACCACCGGGCAGGCCAGATCTCACTTGCTCCACTCTCCAGGTCCTGCTCAGCTGGCCGCCTCCCGGCAGACTTGTGCAAGAGGCCCAACAGGAAGAACACCGCGAAGAGTACCAGCGCTGGCCAAAACCGCCCAGGCGTCACCGACTGGCCCAGTGAAAGCGCCGACCAGGTCTCCAACACCACGTCGCCCAATGCAGTAGACCCCCGCCAAGGGGGCACGGGCGGTTCGGTAGCCTGATGTAAAGCCACAGGGATCCAGGGCAAGTACAGCAACAGGACTCCTGCCTGGGCCAACAGCCACTGCGCTAGCCAGCCAGCACTTACCTGTCGCCGCCTCCAAACGACCAGCCACCATAGTCCCACCATCAGGTTCACAGCGAGCAGCATGAAGGCAAAGTAGTAAAGCGACCACAGGCCCAACGCTCCGCAGACGGCATATACAGCCAACCACCAGAGCCGCGGCCTCTGGCGAGAGGCCGTAGCCAGCACCAAGTGCAGTACCGCGCCGAGCACGCCCAACCCTAGCGCAGCGCCCAAGGTGTACATACGCACTTCTTGTGAATACCATATATTGTGCGGAGAAATGGCAACGAGGAAGGAAGCCAACAGACCGGCTTGGACCCCGAACACCATGCTCCCGAGCCGGTACGCAACTGCCACAAGGAGTACACCCAGTAGCAGAGAAGGAAATGCCACTGCAAAGTCGCTGCTCCCGGCCACACGCGTCCAGACATGAAGGAGCACATAGTAGCCAGGAGGATGGATATCCCCAGCAGTGTGCGCTATCAGGTCTGGCAGACTCTTGCCTGCCAAGTGAACGCTGACCGTCTCGTCGTACCACAGGCTCTCGGCGCCAAGGCGATAGAGCCTGAGGCCAAAGGCCAGCAGTACAATGGCAGCGAGCACCCACACCTGCAGATGTCCGCGCCTGCCATGGTTTGTCATCAGTTAGCCGCCGGGGCTTGTCGATTCGGGACTCGGGGCAGGTAGTTGCGGGGTCTCAGGCTCCCCTGCGGATCCACTCAGAGAAGAGGGAAAGGCCACCTGCGTCCACTGGAAGGGATCGACCGGTACGCCCAGCACTCGCATCTCCCAGTGCAAATGCGGGCCCGTGGAAAGACCACTGTTTCCCACCAGACCGATGACTTCGCCGCGGTGCACAGTCTGCCCCTCAGTCACATCAATGCGTGAGAGGTGCCAGAAGCCGCTAAACACCCCCAGACCGTGATCCAGAATGACGGCATTGCCGCGCACATCCAGCGCATCGGCCAGTACGACGATCCCCGTCATGGGCGTCAGCACGGGCACTCCCTTGTCAGCACCTAGGTCCTGACCCGAGTGGTAGCTGGCTACCGGGCCGCCGTTGTAGGATCGACGCTGCCCGAAAGCTGCCGTGACCCGGATGTCACCTTCGAGAGGCATGCCAAACGTTCCACTCCAAAGCTGCACTTCACTCACACCGGCATACACTGCATTGACTCTGATACGCTCGGCCTCCGATAGATCCGCTGACAGCAAGCTCTGGCGGCTTTCTGGCACCACCACATTATAGGTCCCAAAGCCCGCCCTCGTTACCGTGAACATCACCTTCATTGCCAGTAGGTCGCCACTCCCCACCTCGGTCGCTTCAAGCATCAAAGGATAGCCTCCGGCTGCGGTGAGTGCATTGACACCGGCCAGTGCCCAGTACCTCTCGCCTTCGCCGATCAAGTTCAGATCCTGGCCCAGCAATGTGCCCCTGAGCTCAAGCTCGACATCGGCAATGACCTCGACGAATAGGGTCTGTCCTTGCGCCACCGGCGCAGGGCTCGTATTGACGCGCGGGAAGGTGGGCATTCGGCTGTGTTGCGCCGTCGGTGCTGGGATGCTCAGTTCCAGTCCCGGCCACAGCAAGCCCAGCCGGCCCAGCTCGTTGTCCGCGCGCAGCGCCCAGACCGTGGTGCCATAGCGGAATGCCAGCGCAGGCAGCCGCTCGCCCGGCCGGACCGCATGCACCCGCGAGTTGCCCTTCATCCCCGGCGGCGACGAAGGGCTCTGCTCTGCCGTGGGTATGACCAGCTTCTGGCCCGGAGTGATCAGGCTCGGATTCGCGATGTTATTTGCCGAGACGATAGCCTCCACGGTGGAGCCAAAGCGCTGTGCAATCGAGAACAAGGTATCGCCCGGCTGCACGGTATACACCTCGGGCTCTGGCGTCGGATCCTGGGCTGCCGCTGGCGCAGCAAGGCCGAGCATCAGCGTCAGCACCAGCAGCGCCAGCCAGACACGGCACGCCGCCAGGCCTCTACCGCACGACTCGCGATAAACCAGGAGTCTGCTCTCTTGCTTGGTGTTATGCTGCTCTAGTTTCACGGTTCACTAAAATCCAATTGATCGCCAACGCTCACATTGCTCAAGAGTGATGGATGCCCCTCAACGTAGTACATGGCCGGGTGGCTGGGTGCATAATAAGGGCGAAAGGGCCGCGCGAGAGCCTTGTCGACCACTCGCTTATCCCGATCAAGCCAGATCACAGCAATCGCAAAAAAGACAAAGAACATGTGGATCGACGCCCGGGTTACGCTCTCCCGACCCTCAAAAAAAAGGTAGACCTCTTCCTGGCCCACGGGGGACCTGAACATAAGGCCACGCCCGCGCCGCCAGAATGTGTCGCAGCGCACCACGCGGGTCGCAAGTGTCTTGCCAGTGGTTAGATTGCTGAGCATGGCTACTCCACTCAGGAGTTCACTCTTCTTCGCACACGGGCCGCATTCGCCTCAGCCGCGCGTACAACTCCCCGGAGATCGCAAAGTGCCACTTCCGCCGGTCCATGGCCTGCCAGAACTCCTCCAAGCCACGACTGCCCGCCTGCTCATAGCGCAGGCACTGCACCATCATCTCTAGCTTGTCCGCATCGCGCACAAGCTGGCCCTCAGCACTCGACTCCTGCTCAAACTCCTCCCACATCGCCTGCCATCGTCCGGCGCCAGGTATCGGTGCCAGAAGATCACCTATTGCGGCTTCCTCAGCACGGCTCTTGGCATCGTCACCGATCAGTCGCACCGCCGAGGCAGGCAGGTCCGTCAGCCGCACCTCAGCCAGATCGTGCAGCAACGCCATGGCCGTAATCTTTTCCACGCCCAGCCGATCCTGATCCTCATTCTCCTCTGCTTCGCCGTTGAGAGCGGTTGCCAGCATCAGGGCCATGAACGCAACACCAAAACTATGCTCAGCCACGCTCTCTACATGCGGCACGCCACGCATTGCCCACCCCGTGCGTGGTACACGCTTCAGAGTCGCCGTCTCCAAGAACAGCTCCACCAGGGCGTTTCTATCAGCTTCCATGGCACACACCTTGCCCAACTGCTCCGCAGCCTCGGTGGTCGGACAAGCATGAGACAATCACCGGTGCCACATCGATGATGGACTCTGCATCGTCAAAGCGCCTGGCTTCGGGACCAACCACCAACAAGGGCACTGGATTGGTGGTATGCAGCTTGGTCGTCGCATCCTCTATGTTCCCATGATCGCTGCACACGACTACGGTTGTATCAGGCGTCTTGTGTGCAAGGACGGCACCCAAAAACGCGTCTAGCCTGGTCAGAACCCATTCCGCTTCGATACGCCTGTGCCCCGCCAAGTCGGTCAAGAACGACTCGTACAGCACCAGGTCATGCTCTGCTGCCAAGCGAGCCAACCGAGCACCGGCCTGCTGAGGAGTGACCACAGCAAGCTCGTACCCCAAATGCTGCGAGGCAATCTCGTGGGTAAGGTCCCAAAGCACCGCGCGTCCCTCTGCGAGATCTACCAAGGTCGGAATCGACGCACCAGCCGCCAGCGCAGTCAACGTCGAAGCGCCAAGCCGCCGATGTCTCTTGCGGACAAGCTCCCAGAACTTTTCCGAGTGCGCGTTCGCAAACAGCACCTGCCCGCCCTTGTCTGCAACCTGCTTCATAACGCTCTGACGACCAATTACCTCTCTGAGCTTCTGCGTCGGAAACGCCGCCAGATGATCGCCCACCAAGGCTGCCGCGTTCACACCTGTGAACAACGCCGTCTGACCAGTTGCGCTTTGTGGCAGACCCGGTACGCCAAGACAAGCATCGAGCGCCCGATACGTCAGGCCATTGCCGGTCCCGAGAACTGCCCGGGCCGGAGGCAGGACAAGCGGCCCGTCCAGCAACCCGTGCAACTCCGGCATATCCACCTGACTCAGGGGGTTGCCCGGCCCCTGTGCCGCAAGACCTACCCCATCGAGAAAGATGAACAATATCCTTGTGCGCGGTTCCCGCAGACCGCCACCAGCGTTGCCTTGCCCGGGCTGGGAAGGGCCACGATTCATAGCTTGTAGCCGATTGTCCGCAAGAAACCCTTGCGCCAAGCGATGTCTTCCTCGCCCTCAACGCCCTTCGGCGCAAAGCCATCCACCACACCCAGAACCCCGCGCCCCTGCTCCGTCTCGGCAAGGATCACCTGCGTAGGATTCGCTGTCGCACAGACAATGTGGCATACCTCAGGCACCATTTTAAGGGCGTTCAGGACGTTGATGGGATAAAAGCCCTCACCGAGGAACAGGATGAACGTGTGCCCTGCGGCAAGAGCTGACGCATTCGCCTTTGCCAGATCGATCATCTCCTCATCGGTGCCGGTCCAACGGATGAGGCACTTGCCTGAGGCCTCACAGAAGGCCAGCCCGAACTTGATGCCCGGCACGCTGGTAACAAGCACCTCGTGAACATCTTCTACGGTCTTGATAAAGTGCGTCTGACCCAGCACAAAGTTGATCGCCGCTGGCTTCTCAATAGCCACAACCTTCAGTTCCATAGAGCGCCCTCCTTCTCGATCTCGAGAGTCCCTCACTTGCTGACGAGCGGCAGGTAGGCCTTGAACGGCCCCCCAGGCGTCCGGCCCAGGCTCACCTCATCCAGGTACACAGCAGTCGTGAACTCGTCGCCGTCATTCCACACCTCGAACTGGATCGTCACCGTTCCTGTAAAATACACTTCCCCGACGCCCAGGCTATACCATTGTTGCTGCCAGCCATCCACGCCTAGCGGTTGCTGCCAACC
>JBFFCR010000010.1:0-24394 GCA_041559855.1 Anaerolineae bacterium
CTGCTCCCCCTGCACTATGGAGACTCGGTAGAGGTCCAAACATGGGTGGTTGATTTCCGGCGAGTGCGCTCGATGCGAGCCTACGAGTTCCGGCTCGTGGGCTCGGGAGAGCTCGTCGCCCGCGCCTTCACCGACTGGGTGCACTTGCAGCAATCCACAGGCATGCCAGTCGCCATTTCGCCCAAGTTGAGGAGTGCCTTCTTCGCGGAGGGCCCGCCTCCACCTGCCCCGCCCAGAGCGCGATTCCCTGCCGCCCCTCCACAACCTCCAGGCGCGTTCCGGCACAGCCGTCGCGCCAACTGGCGTGACATTGACACTGCCGGGCATGTCAACAACACAGTATACCTGACCTACATCGAGGACTGCGCCTTGCAGGCGCTGGCGGCGTTTGGCTGGCCCGCTTCGCGCATGAGGGCAGAGGGATTGACCATCAGCACCAGGAGCCACCGCATTGAATACCGGCTGCCGGTCCTGCTCGATGATGAGCTGGAAGTCACTACCTGGCTTTCTGACTTGCAGGGCGCCACCATAGTGCAGCACACTGAGATCATTCGACCCAGCGACCGAGCACAGATCATGCGTGCGCGAACGGTTCTTGCCTGCATAGACGCAAAGACCGGCACACCGGTGACCATCCCTGCAGCGCTCGCAGCCAACCTTGCCCCAGCCATCGCGAGGTAGAGCGATTGCACGAGGCCGGGCGCACGCTCCATTCTATGGCCCGTACCACAGGAGAAAGGACAGAACATGACCGAGATCAGACCCCTATTGCCAAAGGACTTTGCTGCAATGGCGCGAGTATTCGCCGATGCATATCCCGGCTTCAAAGTCACGACAGAAGAAGACCGGGCTCGCCTTGCTGAGCGGGCTCTCCATCTGCACGAGGAAGAACCCACTGTCCAGTACCACGGCCTGTTCCGGCAAGGCCGGCTGCAAGGCATGATGTGCTTCTATGACTTTTCCATGAACTTTCTCCAGGCGCGGATCCCCGCCGGCGGGATCGGCCAGGTTGCCGTTGCCCTTCCACACAAGAAAGAGCATGTAGCCAAGGAAATGATGCTCTATTTCCTGCGACACTACCGGGATCGGGGGACCCCTCTAGCCGCCCTCTATCCCTTCCGCCCTGATTTCTACCGCCGCATGGGCTTTGGCTATGGGACCAAGATGAACCAGTACAAGGTGAGACCCTCAGCTTTGCCCAGGGGTCCCTCCAAGGCCCAAGTCCGCTACCTGAGCGAGGCCGACCGCAAAGCACTGGTTGCCTGCTACCAGCGCTATGTCGCCAACACCCACGGCATGATGGAAAAGTCAGAGCGCGAGGTGAAGCGCCTCTTTGCTCCACAGCATCGCATCCTCGGGTACGAGCAAGATGGCGATATCCAGGGCTATCTCGTCTTTACCTTCGAACAGGGAGAGACCTTCCTCTTGAACGATATCCAGATCAAGGAGTTCATCTATGAGAACCTTCAGGCCCTCTCAGAGCTGTTGACCTTCCTGCACACACAAGATGACCAAATCCGGCACATCATTGTCAACACGCAGGACGAGTACTTTCACTACTTGCTGGTCGACCCGCGCAACGACTCTCAGCACTTGATCCCCGACGTCTATCACGAAACCAATGCCCAGGGCGTGGGCCTGATGTACCGCGTGCTCGACGCTCCCCGCCTCTTTGACCTGCTGCGCGAGCGCGACTTTGGGGGACAGACCTGCACGCTCGAACTTGAGATTGCGGACAGCTTCCTACCCGAGAACGCCGGCAGCCTGCTGCTCAGCTTTGAGGATGGGCGCGTGCGGCAGGTTCGTGGCAGGACGCCCGACGTCCACGTTCGCCTGGATATAGCCGAGTTCTCCTCGTTGCTAACAGGAAGCGTCGACTTCTGCAGCCTTGTCCGCTATGGACTGGCTGAGATCAGGCAACCCGAACACACAGCGACCATCAATCGCATCTTTGCCGTCGACCGGAAACCAATCTGCACCACATCATTCTAGCACTTGCAGAAGCGACGCGGCAGGGGCTCGCACACCTGGCAAGCACAGCGCAGCTTGTTGAGCGCTTGATTTCCAGGTATAATGGCCGCTGAGAGGAGGAGTGTGCTCCATGTGGAAGCGCATCGCAGCAGTCGTCCTGGTGGTATTGCTCGCCGCAGCCGTATATACCTTCTGGCCCGAGACGGCACGCCTTGCTGACCTGGGCGATGCGGGAGAAGCCTACGACGTTCGTATTCTGCGCGATGAGTGGGGCGTACCCCATGTCTTTGGAAAGACCGACACGGATGTCGCCTATGGCCTTGCCTATGCGCACGCAGAGGACGACTTTCTGACCATCCAGCAGACGATCCTGGCTGCTCGTGGGCGCCTCGCCACGGTCTATGGCATAGATGCAGCACCCAACGACTATATGGTCCAACTCCTTCGCATCTGGGACGTTGTTGAGGCCAGCTATACGTCAGACCTGAGCCCTGAGATCCGTGCCATATGCGAGGCCTACGCCGACGGCCTCAACCACTATGCCTCGCTTCACCCACGGGATGCCCTCCCCGGGCTCTTTCCCGCAACCGGCAAGGATATCGTCGCAGGCTCTGTCCATAAATCTCCTCTCTTCTTCGGTCTGGACAGGGTGTTGGGCGAGCTCCTTGGCGAAGAGCGAGCCAAGCCGGTCTCAACCCGGTCGGCCTCGATCGGGAGCAACACATTCGCCGTCTCGCCAGCGCGGTCAGCCGACGGGCAGACATTCCTGGCAGTGAACTCGCACCAGCCCTGGGAAGGACCTGTGACCTGGTACGAAGCCCATCTCCACAGCGAGGAGGGCTGGGATGCTATAGGGGGCCTCTTCCCCGGGATGCCCGTTGTGACTCATGGGCACAACCGGGATCTGGGCTGGGCGTTTACCGTGAATAGGCCGGACCTCGTGGACGTCTACGTCCTGGAGATCAACCCGGACAACCCCAACCAGTACCGCTTTGACGGGGAATGGCTAGAGTTGGAGATCCGTTCCGCGCCGATCACCGTCAAGCTTCTGGGACGTCTGAGGTGGACGGTGAAAAAGGAGATAGCCTGGTCGATCCACGGGCCTGTCCTGAAGACGTCCCACGGCACCTATGCTGTGAGATACGCCGGGCAGGGCCAGGCAGGCATCCTTGAGCAGCTGTACCGCATGAACAGAGCCCGTAATCTCGCAGAGTGGCAGGAGGCCCTCCAAACACCAGGATTGCCCATGTTCAACATCGGCTATGCAGACGGCGAGGGCAACATCTACTACCTGTATAACGGCCTGATCCCAGTGCGAACGGAGGGATACGATTGGTCGCAGTATCTGCCCGGCAACACTTCCGAGACACTGTGGACCGACTACGTCCCCTTCGAGCAGTTACCCCAGGTTCTGAACCCCGCGTCCGGCTTTATCCAGAACTGCAATTCCACACCATACGAGACTACTCTGGGCCCCGAGAACCCGCAGCCTGAAGACTTTTCGCCCACGTTGGGCATCGAGACCAAGTTGACCAACCGCGCCCGGCGCGCACTGGAGCTCTTTGGATCCGATGCAACCATAACCGAAGGGGAATTCTACACTTACAAGTTCGATACGAGCTACTCGCAAGAAGGCGACATGCCTCTGTACATCGAGATGATCCTCGCCGCGCCTATTGGCCAGGATCCACAGCTCCAGGAGGCTCTGGACCTGGTACGTGCCTGGGACATGCAGGCGGCTTTGGATAGCACGGGTACAGCCCTTGTCGTATGGACACTCCAGTCTCTGGGCTTTCCCGAGCCGGAGGAAGTTGATCCGATTGCTCTCGCCCAAGCCTTTGCCGACACGGTGAGCATCTTCCAAGAAACCCACGGCAAAATCGACGTTCCCTGGTCCGAAGTGAACCGCCTGCGACGGGGAAGCCTTGATCTCGGCCTCGACGGGGGCCCAGATCTCTTGCACGCCGTGGTAGGTGCCCAGCTCGACGACGGGCGCCTACGTGGCATGCAGGGTGACTCCCTTGTCATCCTGATCACCTGGGATAGGGACGGTAACGTCCATTCGCGCAGCATACATCAATATGGCAGCGCAACGCTCGACGAGTCCTCGCCCCACTATGCCGATCAGGCGCCGCTGTTTGCCAACCGGCAACTCAAACCAGTGTGGCTGGATGAGGCCGAGATCCGGGCACACCTGGAACATGAATACCGACCCGGAGAAGAAGATGCTCAAACCCCATAGACTTCCAGTATGTGTTCTCGCGAATCGATGAGATGGGAGCGGACATGACGGCAAACACACACACCGCTGCCGCGTACGGTGGGCCGGGTTGGTCGCCCCGGACAGCCTCCCTGAGACAGGAGATCGGAACGATCTGGCGGGAATGCGGGGTCTCATCGGAGTGGTCATCGCTCAAGGCTGTGCTGTTGCACCAACCGGGCCTGGAGTTGTCCGAGATTCGCGAGCCGAACAGCTCGCAGATGCTCGATGCCCTCGATGCTGACCTCGCCCGCCAGCAGCACGATGCACTCGCCAGCGCTTACCGCGACTGTGGAGTCGCCGTGCACTATGTAGAACCCGGGCAGATGCCTCCCCCGAACCTCATGTTCATGGCAGACCTGCTCTTCATGACGCCGGAAGGAGCTCTACTGGGCAGACCTGCCTCGACCGTGCGCGCAGGCGAGGAGCGGCTTGTGGCCCGACGCCTGGCAGAACTGGGCATACCCATCCTGCACACCGTTCGCGGTTATGGAACCTTTGAAGGCGCAGATGCAGCCTGGATCGACTCCCGGACTGTCCTGTTAGCCACTGGCCTGCGCACAAACGCAGAGGGCGCGACGCAAGTTGAATCTGTGTTGCAGGAGATGGGCATTTCCGTCGTGCAGGTCGGGTTGCCGCATGGAACGATGCACCTCATGGGCCAACTGCGATTCGCTGATCGGGACCTGGCCATTGCCTGGCCGGGCCGGGTGCCCTATGCAGCCGTGGAGGCGCTGCGCGCCCATGGGTACACGGTGTTGTTCCTTCCTGACCAAGGCGAGGCCACACATGGCATGGCACTGAACTTTGTGACGCTGGCACCACGCCAGATCCTTATGCCTGCTGGGGTTCCTGTGACCCAAGCTTTCTACGAAGAAGCCGGCATCGCCTGCCGCACAGTTCAGGTTGACGAGTTGCTCAAGGCGGCAGGCGGCATCGGATGTCTCACAGGCATCCTCTGCCGCGAACTCGAGACATAGCAGAACGCGCTACAGAAGGGAGCATAAGAAATGGGATCGGAGGATCGAGGGCAATCGCCGTTGGTGGGCATAGCTCTTGTGAATCTGGCGACCTTCACATGGTCCACCAACATAATCCTCGGACGCTGGCTGCGCGCCGACATTGGCCCTCTGACCCTAGCCGCAGCACGGTTCCTGATCGCATCGCTTATCTTTGCCGTCCTACTGCAACGCCGTGCACCAGAGGAGCGGCGGTTGGGTAGCGATCGGTGGTTGCTGCTGGGAATGGCCTTGAGCGGTGTCGTGCTCTTTGCTCCGCTGCTCTACCTCGGCCTCCGCTACACAACCGCAGTCAACACGACCATGATCAACGGCTTTGGGCCTTTGATCACCGGCATCCTGGCCACACTACTGATCCGCGAGCCCATGAACCGGCGCCAGGTCGCCGGGGCCATCGCCGGTCTCATTGGCATCGGTGTTCTCCTCTTCGGCGGCTCTGCGAGCTCCTGGCAGGGCCTGCGGCTAAACGTCGGTGATCTTGTAGTTGTCGGAGCAGTGACACTCTGGGGGCTATACTCTGTGCTGGGACGCCGGGTCATGCAGCATCGCTCGGCGCTGTCTGCGACGGCGTTCTCCGCATTCCTGGGTCTGCCCTTCCTCTGCCTCGCTGCCATTTGGGAGCTGCAGCAGATCCAGGTCCATGCCGTGCCACAGGTGCTGCTAGCCGTGCTCTACATTGGCGTCTTTCCCACCGTCATCGGCTTTCTGTCCTGGAATGCCGGCGTACGGCGGCTCGGGGCAAGCGGAGCCATGGTCTTTTATAACACGCTGCCTCTGTACGGCGCGCTGCTGGGCACCCTGCTCTTGCAGGAGTCCCTTGGGCTCTACCACCTGGTTGGAGGCTTGCTCATCGCTGGGGGAGGCATATGGGCAGCGCGAAAACGATGACAGGAGTCGCCGTGCCGGGATTAGCCATGTGGCCAATCCAAGATTCACCACCTGGACGATGCATCACGGGTCTGGATGCTGTATACTCTTTCTATGAACTCCGCCGAGTATCGGGCCTTGAAGGGGGACAACCTCGTGACACCTGCTGATCTCGTTCTGCTGCCTGATGCACCTCCGATTCGTGGGTTGGCCTTCCGCAAGTTCCGCGGGGTAGCGGACTATGCCCGCATGCTGGCCATATTAGAGGCCCACACCATCGGCCACGGCATCGAGTACGCCAACACCCTCGAGGAGATCGAGTTCGTATTCAGCCACCTTGATAACTGTGATCCCTATCGCGATGTTCTGATCGCGGAAGTGAATGGCGAAGCCATCGCTTTCAGCCGTGTGTGGTGGCAGTCGCTGGAGAACAACGTGCGCCTGTACAAATCGCTGGGTTTCCTGGCGCCGGCCTGGCAGCGACAGGGCATTGGTGGAGTCATGCTGTGCTACAATGAACGGCTGCTATGCCAGATCGCAAGCGAGCACCCTGTTGAGATCCCCAAGTACCTGCAGGGCTGGGCATCAGAGCAGGAGAAACCAGCCCACGCCCTCTTCATAGCCTCAGGGTATCAGGTGGAGCGGGTTCTTGCCGAAATGGTACGACCCAGCACCCATCCGCTGGGGGATGCCCCGCTTCCGGAAGGTCTTGTGGTGCACCCGGTCCAGCAGGAGCACTTCCCGGCGATATGGCAAGCGAGGGAGGAAGCATACCGCGACCACTGGGGCTATGCCCTGGCCAACGAGAAGGACTACCGGCGCTGGCTCGAGGGCCCCCTGTTCAACCCAGAGCTTTGGAAGGTCGCCTGGGACGGCGTTCAAGTGGCTGGCATGGTCCTCAACCGGCTCAACAAGGAAGAGAATGCCAAGTACAAGCGGCAGCGCGGCTACACACAGGACGTCTTCGTGCGCAGGCCGTGGCGAAGGCGCGGATTGGCTCGCGCGCTCTTGACTCAGAGCATAGAGATGTTCAGGGACACTGGCATGACAGAGACGGCTCTCAACGTCGACCTAAAGAACCCGAGTGGAGCTTTGAGGCTTTATGAGAACCTTGGGTACCGGACAACACTGAAGCACACCGTCTTCCGCAAAGCACTGCCACAGCTCTAGGATATCTGAGGCATGCCCCAGTGAAACCGGCCGACGCCCAGCTTGAACCCCGGGTTCCGATGAGAGAGCAGGAGAGCAATGAGCACTGACGATCCGATTCGAGTAATGATAGTGGATGACCACAGCATGGTGCGCCGAGGGTTGGCGTCCATTCTGCGCGTTAGACCAGATCTGCTGCTCGTCGGAGAAGCGAACAATGGCCAAGAAGCCCTGCAGATCTGCGAGCAGACTCAACCCGACGTGATCCTCATGGACCTCGTGATGCCTGAAATGGATGGCGCCGCCGCCACGCATGCTCTTCGAGAGAAATGCCCGGCGATCCAGGTCATTGCCCTGACCAGCTTCAAAGAGAAAGAACTGGTTCAGGGAGCCTTGGAGGCCGGGGCGATTGGATACCTGCTGAAAAACGTCTCGGCCGACGAACTGGCCGACGCGATCCGCGCTGCCCATGCCGGCCGCCCCACACTTGCTCCGGAGATCGCGCAGGTGTTGCTCCAGGCACAGAAACTGGAGCACTTGGCCAGAGCCCTCCTCGACGTCCCTCCCGATGTAACTCTACTGCCCGAACTGCTTGCAGAGCACGTCCCCTCGATGTTGCCAGGCTGTCAGATCACGATCATGCTATTCCCCGACCAGACGCTACTGCGCTACCCCGCAGACAGCTTGCCTGTCGACGGCGCGCTGTGGGACTGGCTGCGCACATCCGCCGAGGACCACTGTTTCCTTCCCGGGGCAGGTTTGCCCTGGGGCGGTGTTCAGCCCGCCGGGGCAGGGATCATCACCAGCCCATTCGCCGCAGTTGACAGCACGGCGCCCATCGGCGGCATCGTGCTCACGCGAGAGCAGAACCCGGGAGCGATCGCCGATCTAATGCCGACCGTCCGGTCCCTTTCAGCGCAGATTTCCTCAGCCATTCAGACTGCACAGGCTCGCGCCCAGACCCAGGCCCAACAGAAAGTCGCTCGCGAGTTGGCCATGGCCGGGCAGATCCAGGCCAGCTTTCTGCCAAGCGACTTGCCCGATCTGCCTGGTTGGCAACTCGGAGCCATCCTGGAACCAGCCCGCGAGACGGCCGGCGACTTTTACGATTTCATTCCCCTGTCGAATGGGCATCTGGGCCTTGTGATGGCGGACGTGGCCGACAAGGGAGTGGGCGCAGCTCTGTACATGGCCCTGAGCCGCACCCTGATACGTACCTACGCAGCAGAGTACCTTGCCCGCCCCGACCTTGTGCTCAGCGCCACCAATCAACGAATGCTGTCTGACACGCGTGCGGGGTTGTTTGTCACAGTCTTTTACGGAATCTTGGATCCAGCAACTGGCGATCTGATCTACTGCAATGCCGGGCACAACCCACCTCTCCTGCTGAGCGCCCAGGATAGAGGGATCCTCAAGGCCCTGACCAAGACAGGGATGGCCCTGGGCGCCGTCGAGGACACTTCATGGGAGCGCGTGAGAACTCATCTCGATCCCCAGGATGTGCTGATCTTGTACACCGACGGCATTACAGACGCACAAGACCGTCACGGGCAATTCTACGGTCACAGACGATTGCAGGAGCTACTGCAGAAGACGGTCCCACACAGAATTTCCCACCGAAACGTGGCCTCAGCAGTGCAGGATTCCATCCTATCAGATGTGCGGCGCTTCATGGACGGTAGCCTTCAATACGATGATGTGACATTGATGATCCTCATCCGCGAGCCAGAGAACCGGGAGTCGGACCAAACATGACCGAGCCAAGGGCAAGGCTAGCGGCAGTAGCCCCGTGCCCCACCCCACGCGCCTCCGAGAAGGCCGAAAGCGCACTCGCAGCACCAGGGAGTCGCCTTGCCGATGAGTTGTGCGACGCAGTCACACAGACCCTTTTCTCGGCCAGCCTGATCGCCGAAGCGCTCCCGGCACTCTGGGAACGTGATCCCGAGGAAGCACGGCAATCACTAATCGAACTCCGCCAGCTCAGCCAGGGAGCCATCGCCGAGATGCGGACCCTGCTGCTTGAGCTCAGGCCTGCCTCACTAACTGCAGCGGACCTTGGTGATCTGTTGCAGCAGCTTGCAGATGCATCGGCGGGTCGGACGCGAGCAAAGATCACGGTCGCAGCGCAAGCTCCGCAGGCGCTGCCCTCCGACGTGCGTATCGCACTCTATCGCATTGCGCAGGAAGCCATCAGCAACGCTGTCAAACACGCCAAGGCAAGCCACGTGGATCTCAGTCTGAATTGCACCGCCGTGCCGCCCGACATTGACAGAAAGCCTGCATACAGGGTAGAATTATGCGTGAGAGACAACGGCAGGGGCTTCCAACCTGATATGGTACAACCAGGTCAACACGGCCTCGACATCATCCGCGAGCGCGCCAGGACCATTGGCGCCGATCTTGCGATCAAGAGCCGGCCTAACCATGGTACAGAAATCGTCGTCACGTGGGAGGAGGGAGAATGAGCGCATCGAGTGTAATCCGAGTCATGATTGTAGATGACCACAGCATGGTTCGCCGGGGACTCGCAACCATCCTCAAGGTACGCCCGGATCTGGAACTCGTCGCCGAGGCCAGTAACGGGCAGGAAGCTCTGGAGCTGTGTCGCCAAGTCCAACCAGATGTGGTTCTTATGGACTTGGTGATGCCCGAGATGAGCGGGGCAGAAGCCACTAGCCTCATCCTCGAACAGTGCCCTGAAATTCAGGTCATTGCCCTGACCAGCTTTCAGGAGAAGGAACTGGTCCGAGAGGCGCTCAAGGCCGGGGCCATCAGCTATCTGCTAAAGAACGTGTCTGCTGAGAACCTGGCCGCTGCCATCCGGGAAGCGTACTCGGGCCGTTCGACGCTGGCGCCAGAGGCAATTCAGGCCCTGATCAAAGCCGATGCGCCGGCCTCGTTGGTAGTCCAAGAATCGACGGAGGACTTTGGGCTCACCCCCCGCGAGCGAGAAGTCCTGGCGCTGATGGTCGAGGGCCTGAACAACCCCGAGATCGCAGAGCGCCTGGTCGTCAGCCGATCCACCGCCAAGGCTCATGTTAGCAACATCCTTTCCAAGATGGGCGTTTCCAATCGCGGGGAGGCAATCGCGCTGGCGATTCAACACAATCTCGCTGGCAGTCTGGGCTGGCACTGGTCGCACAAGCAGGACGAGTCTTAGCACCCTGTTCGATAAAGCGGGCGATATTAGCCACCTGGCTAATTGGAAATTCCCCAGATGGCCGATGCGTCTGGGGTTTTTCTGTCTTATACTGGCTCCAAGACCAACGCGGACACCCCACATCGAGGTGACAAGGTATGCGCATCTTGATAGCCGACGCCCAGCCCAAGGTTAGATTCGCGCTCCAAGTGCTTTTGCAGCGGCAGCCCGGGTTGGAGGTTGTGGGGGAAGCCATCGATGCCGAAAGCCTTCATGAAAGAGCAATCGCAACATGTCCCGATGCCGTACTGGTCGGTTGGGAGTTGCCCGGTATGGACATGGACTGCTTGATTCCATCTCTACGCGAGATCTGTCCCGGGATCGTGGTCATCGCGCTCAGTGGCCGGCCAGAGGCACAACAGGCTTCGAGCGAGATCGGCGTTGACGCTTTTGTGAGCAAGTCCAGCCCGCCAGATCAGCTACTCGGCGCCATTGCGCGCTGGGCCTGCGAACTCGAGTCACAGAGAGCCGTCGAATCCGCGCAAGAGTGTAGCAATAAGCAGTAAGAGTCACTACTGGACTTGGATCGAGCCCGGCGCCAGCCCCTCATGACGCCGAATTGAACTCGCAGGTGCCTGGATGTGCCCCTATGACAGCACTCGCCCCTTCTTGACATCCACCGTGTCTTTCAGTACAATCTGCCTGAGCAACGTGCTCCTGCGAGTGCGCAAGCGAAACCATTGCCCATCAAGAAGATCATGAGTGAAACCAGAGATCACCCGGTTGCTGCTTCCGGCGAGACTGCACTGCACGAACTGGTCGTGCACCTACATCCCTTGGACAACGTGGGCATCGCCAAAAGCCTGCTCCAGCCGGGCACTACCCTTGCTTGGGAATCAGCAGAGTCGCGCCTGATCCATGTTCCAGTTCGCGAACCGATCCCCCCCGCCCACAAGATCGCCCTCCGCGAGATTCCCATGGGCCAGACAGTGCTCCGCTACGGCCAGGTGATCGGCATCGCCCTGCAGGATATCGGTCCCGGGGAGCATGTCCACACGCACAACTTGGGCCTCGGCCCGTCACGCCAGACGCCATCCTATGCCCGCGAATCACCTCCGGCAATCTCACCAGCCAAGAAAGAGGCCCGCACCTTCTTGGGTTACCGTCGGGCGGATGGACGGGTGGGAACCCGGAACTATGTTGTCGTGATGTCCACGGTCAACTGCTCAGCCCATGTCTGTCAGCAGATTGCCCGCCACTTCACACTGGATCGGCTCTCCGGATACCCGAATGTCGATGGCGTGATCGCACTTTGCGTCCAGGGCGGCTGCACGGCGCAATCTGGAGGCGAGACACATAACATCCTCCGGCGAACCCTGGCAGGCATGGCCCACCACCCCAATGTCGGAGCTTATCTGCTGGTGGGCCTCGGATGCGAGACAAACCAGGCGACCGCGCTCATCCAGGACTTTGGACTGGACGCTGCTCCTGGGGGTGCTCCTGCTATGATCGTGATCCAGGAGGCTGGCGGCACAGGCCCCGCAATCGAAGCTGGCATCGCAGCCGTGGGCCAGATGCTGCCGTACGTGAACGAGGTCAAGCGCACACCCCAACCGCTGGCGCACCTTACGCTGGCGCTGCAATGCGGCGGCAGTGATGGCTGGTCTGGCGTGACGGCGAATCCCATAGTTGGACTGGTGTCAAACGAGCTGGTTCGCTACGGAGGAACCACCATTCTGGCAGAGACACCTGAGATCTTTGGGGCCGAGCACCTGCTGGCCCAGCGTGCTGTGCAGCCCGAGGTGGCCCGAAGACTCGGCGAGCAAGTGCGTTGGTGGGAAGCACACACGCGCCGCCTTGGCACAAAGATCGACAGCAACCCCAGTCCCGGCAACAAGGCCGGCGGCCTGACCACAATCTACGAAAAGGCACTAGGAGCGGTCGCCAAGAGCGGGTCCGCCCCGCTCATGGCGGTGATTGACTACGCCGAGTCCATTCCGGGCAACGGACTGGTATTCATGAATACACCGGGATTCGACCCCGTATCGGTCACAGGGCAAGTTGCAGGGGGCTGCAATCTGGTGCTCTTTACCACGGGCCGGGGCTCGACGTTCGGTTTCAAACCTGCACCTTGCATCAAGGTCGCCAGCAATACCGCCTTGGCTCAGAAGATGCCGGGCGACATCGACCTTGACGCAGGGCGTGTGCTGTCCGGTGCCAGCCTGGAACAGCTGGCAGGCGAGCTCTTCGAACTCGTGATTGCAGTCGCTTCTGGCCAATCCAGCAAGAGCGAAGCCCAGGGCATCGGCGAAGCAGAATTCAACCCCTGGCACCTCGGCGATACCCTGTAGAGCGCCGACACGATATACACCATTCGCGCAGGAAGGAAAGCAGCGCCTCACGCTGTTCTTTTATGTCGACCCTGCGCATCTTGTGCAGCTGCACCTGAGTGCTCGCGACACGGATTGCTCAGTAGCCCGACTCTCTCGATCTCCACCTCAACGATGTCCCCGTCACGGAGAAACACCGGGGGACGGCGAAATGCCCCTACTCCATGCGGCGTACCGGTGAGGATCAGATCGCCCGGCAGGAGGGTGAAGGCCTGAGTGACAAACCCGATCAGGGCCGGTATGCCGAAAATCATCTCAGCCGTATTAGAGTACTGCATGGGCTCACCGTTCACGCGACATACCATGCCGAGATGTTGCGGCTGCGGCACCTCATCTTTGGTTACGATCTCGGGGCCGATGGGGCAAAAGGTGTCCAGCGACTTGCCCCTCACCCATTGACCATCGCGGGCCTGGAGGTCACGCGCAGTCACGTCGTTGGCACAGGTGTAGCCACAGATTATGTCAAAAGCCGCCGCGGGTGGCACGTGACGTGCCCGGCATCCCACGACGACCGCTAGCTCGGCTTCATAGTCGACCTTTTCCGTGAGCGCTGGATCCCATTCGATCGCTTGGCCGGGCCCGACTATGGAAGAGGGAAACTTGGCAAACAGCACAGGCTCCCTAGGCGGCTCGATGCCCGCCTCTCGGCAATGGTCCAGATAGTTCACGCCAGCGGCAATGATCTTGGATGGATTCCGAATTGGCGCCAACAGCCTCAGTCCAGCCCTGGGGAAGAGCGTGTTTGGATCCAGTCGTCCCTCAAGCCAGCGCCGGTACACGCGGGACGCAGCTTCCGGCGCCTCGGGTCCCGCTGCGAGAAAGGCCAGCATGTCTGGCGGCAAAGTGGGGTCTGCCAGGTTCAAGTCCACCACATGGTCGCCAGCTGCAATGCCGAGCCGTGTGTGCTCACCCCGGGCAAAGGTCACAAATCGCATAGGCTCCCAGTGCCTCCCTTACAGAAACAGTCAGTTTCGCCCAGCCCCTTCCATGTCAGCGTACGGCAGGAGCGTTGTCAGTTCAGATCCCACTCACCAGACGCAGAAGGCAGGCCGCATCACCCCATGGCTGCACTTCGACTCGAAACGTCGGTCGGCGTGAACACCCTGATGGCAGCTTCCCCACCCATTGGGCATTGGAACTCGCAGACACCGCAGCCTATGCACAGCTCCCGCAATACACGCGGGCGTTGCAGCACGATACGTTCCCCCGTGGCGCTCACTGTCTGCGCCTCATCGAGGCGAATGGCCTTGTCTGCCACGGGACACGCCTCCTCGCAGACAATACAGGGAATGCTGTACGCCCACGGTAGGCAGCGGTGCTGATTGACGCTCGCCAGGCCGATGGCCGTCTGCTGCTTCTGCTGGAGGCTTAGGTTCAGGACGGCGCCCGTGGGACACACTTGCCCACAGGCGTTGCAGCCAAAGCTGCAATAGCCTAACCGTGGCACGAGCCTCGGTGTAAGCACGTTCTGTACCCCACCTTCGAACAGACTCGGCTGCAGGCCCTGAGTCGGGCAGATTCGGACACAAGCCCCACACCGGGCGCACAACGCGCTGAAATCAGCGACGTCAGCCCCTGGCGGGCGGAGCATGGTCGCCGGCTGGCGCGACGTAACCGGCTCCACGCCGGCCAGGGCCACCCCTGCCGCCGATGCCCCAATAAGCCTGAGCAATTGCCGCCTCGTGGGATCGTACTCGCGCCACCGCGCTGGGCGCCAGGGCCGAAGCTGCCAGCGAAAACCAACAGCTTCACCGGGGCAATCGACCATACAGTCGTAGCACACGATACACTCGGCAGGATCGCTGCGATAGCCGTCCGCCGGATCGATCGTGCCGGTAGGGCACTGGTTCGAGCACCGAGCACAGTGGGTACAACCATCGCTCACACTGCGCCTGACCAGCGATAGCTTTGCCAGCAAACCCAACAGCCCTCCCAAAGGGCAAAGATAGCGGCACCAGAATCGCCTGGCCAGCCAGTTGAGGGAGACAAGGCCAGCGAAAAGGAGCGCGCTCAACACACCCAACGAAAAGACCGGCTGAACGTCCTGGAACACTGGCTGGACAACAGCGCCGTGGATTGCGTCCAGCGGTCCCCACAGTATGGGCAGCCCATACAGGAGCTCCTCCGCCGCCATCGCAGCATGGCGCAGGGCCGGCCAGACAGCGCTTGCGAGGGTCCGGTTCAGGATGGTAATGGGATCCAGAAAGATCAGCGTCTGGTTGCCCAGCACGGCGGCTGTGAGGATCGCGAACAGGAGCAGGTACTTGAGCAACCGCAGCTTCGTGGCAGGCGCCTTGCGCCTGGACCTGCGGGGACTCAGCCACTCCAGCACAGTGCCAAGCGGGCAGATCCAGCCGCACCAGACCCTGCCAAACAGCAGTGTCAGCACCACGACGATAGCAGCCAACGCCAGTCCGGCCTGCAGGACCCGGCCCGCCAGACTTGCTGACACCATCAAGAGCGGGTCAAGGCGCGTTGGAATATCGGTCCAGAAGCGCTGGGGACGCTGGGCGTTTGCATACACAAATAGGGCAAGGTATAGCAGCAGCCCCAGGACCTGTGCAGTCTGGCGCAACCTCTTCCACATGCGGGGGTTCAATTGCGTGTTCTCCCTAGGCACATGGCTCGTGGCTTACCGCTCGCCGGCTCAGAGCGCGATCTCCTCGATCTTGATACTCTCCAGATCCAGTGTCCCCAGACCCATCTCTGCTGCCGACTTGACGTAGCCTATTTGGGCGCCGCTCAGATCGAACAACGTTGCCGCATAGGCATCTGCCGCCACAATGTCGTGGCTGGCAATCACAGTATTGGTCAACCGTACATCATCCAGGTTTCCGCCAGTTGGCCCGTTGGCCATCAGCGTGCGCACGGCATCCACGACCGTCAACGTAGGACGCACCAGGCTGACCAGGTCCGCCGTGCGCTGTCCCAGATTGGCGTGCATTTGACTCGGGCGCGAGATGACGCCAAACAGGTTCTTGCCCGCCAAGCTGAGACGCGCCAGACTGTGATGCTTGGCCACTGGGACGTCGATCAGGACATCCGCGGTGAGGATATCCTGGTACACCTCCACGCTGGCGATGTCCCGCCCTGCAAGAATGTTTGTCTTGCGGAATTTGGCCTTATTCATCAACTCTAGGGTGCCGCCCGCGGCCCTGACCGCATCTTCGATGCCACTTCGGGCATAAGCGTTCTCTGGGCTCCCACTGAAGGGTTTGTCCATCACGCGAACCCGCTTGGCGCCCGCCCCCAGGCACAATTCCACCAATGCAGCCACGACCTCTGGATTTGTCGTCGCCCCATACTCAAAGGTTCGATAGTCAACACAGATATTCGGCTTGATAATCACGTCGGCGCCACTCTTGACAAACCGCCCGATGCCTCCCAGCGCTGCCAGGGCTGCTCGAGTGATTTCCCTGGGCTCCAGACCGCGCGCCACTGCCAGATAGGCGTTGGACCCCACTGGAGAGGGTTCGACCCGCACGGGCGCCTCAGGAGCTGCGGCCTCAGGTCCCTTGCACGAGGTCAGTGCGGCACTCAGTCCCGCCGCCATTGTCAGCCGCAAGAGCTGACGTCGTGTTAGCTGATTCCGTTCCCGGCTCGCATGCATGCTCAGCTTCCAACCTTTCGAGGTAGATTCATCGCATCATCGCGAGAGAATAGCACAAAGGGTCCGCACTGTCAAACCTCCGTCCACGGCGCCTATAGGATAGGACCCTATGGGAACAGCCGCCGTGCCTTGACCTCTGCAACCGCGTCTCCGCGGTAGCGATAGCGACGCGCCGGACGCCCTTCGCCTGCACTGTAACTGCCGCTGGGTTCGATCACGCCGGCGCTCAGGATCTTGCGCCGGAAATTGCGCTTGTCCAACTCCTCACCCAGCACGATCTCGTACGCGCTCTGGAGCTCGCTCAGGGTAAACTCCTCTGGCAGCAACTCGAACCCTACTGCCGTGTACTCTAGCTTGTAGCGAAGCCGCGTGAGTGCGTAGCACAGGATGTCACGATGATCAAAGGCCAGGGGAGGCAGATCGTCGATGGGCCACCAGCGCACACGCCCGGCATCGTCCCCAGCACAACGCACAATGGTGCCTAACGGCACCACAGCATAATAACTCACCGTTATCACCCGCGCCCGGGAGTCGCGGCCCGGATCGCCAAACGTATACAATTGCTCCAGAAAGACATCGTCCAGCCTGGTTTGCTCTGCCAACGTGCGCTGGGCCGCGGCTCGCAGAGTCTCATCGCGGCCGATGAAACCACCGGGGATCACCCACATGCCCTCGCAGGGTGGCTTCCCGCGCCGCACGAGCAGCACCTGCAAGCTGTCCTCGCGCAACGCAAAGATGGCCACATCGACAGTGACCAACGGCCGTTCCCCCCGTTCCAGTCCCTGCCCCATATCAACCAACCCTCTTAGTGTCCTCAACACACAAACTATATCAGAATCGCGCACACTTGTCAAACGCGGCTGTTGACAGCGACCACGTTGTGGGCTATAGTAGTTCCAGGTGGAGGTCATTACGATGTATGAACTGGTCATCACCAATGGAACCATCGTTACTGCTGAGGCGACTACCCATGCCGACCTAGGCATTGCTCGAGGCCGCGTCGCGGCCATAGGCACGGACCTGCGCGGCAGGGACGCCCTGGACGCCGCCGGAAAGCTGGTGTTGCCTGGCGCCATCGATGAGCACGTCCATCTGGAGATGCCAGTCGGCGAGTTCGCCTCCAGCGATGATTTCTTCACTGGCACCGTCGCCGCAGCCTGCGGAGGCACCACCACCATCATTGACTTTGCCGAGCCCACAATGGATCAGTCTCTGATCGAGGGGCTGGCTTGCCGCCGCGCCAAGGCCGACGGCAAGGTCGTCATCGACTACGGCTTGCACATGACCCTGTCCCGCGCTGACGAGCGCACGCTAGCTCAAATACTGGAGTCAATCGAGGCGGGGGCTGCCAGCTTCAAGCTTTACATGGCCTACGAAGGACTGCGCCTGGACGACGGCGGATTGCTGCGCGCGCTGTCTGCGCTGCGCCAGCATGGTGGTAGGGCCCTTGTCCACGCTGAGAACCATCATGCCATCGCCTACCTTACCGCCAAGGCATTGGCCGAAGGGCGTACCGGACCCGAGAATCATCCCCTCACGCGCCCAGATATTATGGAAGCGGAGGCCATCAACCGGCTGCTGGCGCTGGCTCAGGTCGCCAACACGCCATTGGTGCTCGCCCACCTCTCGTGCGCGCAAGGACTCCAAGCGGTGCGCTCCGCCCGGAGACGGGGACAGACTGTCTGGGTCGAGACCTGCCCCCAGTACCTTCTCCTTGATCAAGAGGAGTACCGCCAGCCCGGCTTTGAAGGCGCCAAGTTCGTGATGGCACCGCCGCCGCGGACTGCTTCTGACCGCGCTGCGCTCTGGGCCGGCCTGGCTGCGCGGGAGATCGATACGGTCGCCACCGATCACTGCCCCTTCTTCTATGCTACTCAGAAGACGCGCGGGCGCAAAGACTTTTCCCGCATTCCGGGGGGCGCACCTGGCATCGAGACGCGGCTGGCACTGCTCTACACCCACGGTGTGGTTACGGGTCTTCTGACTCCCGAACGCTGGGTGGAGGTGTGCTGCACCGCACCAGCACGTCGCTTTGGCCTGGCTCCGCGCAAGGGCACCCTCTCCATAGGAGCAGACGCTGACCTGGTGATCTTTGATCCTGAACGCTGCATAACCCTGCACAGTAAGACATTGCATCAGAACGTAGACTATTGTCCGTACGAGGGGTGGGAGGTTCGCGGCTACCCAGAGACAGTCCTATCCCGAGGCGAGATCATTGTCCAGAATGGCGAGTTCATCGGCACTGCCGGGCGGGGACGGTTCCTGCACACCAGACCCATGGCACGTCCCTAAACAAAGAAACGCCCCGGCGGGCGTCCTGCACCAGGGCGTCTTGCCCACTGTCAGAGACGATCAGGTAAGGCAGATCCTGACCTGCTCGACCAACCGCTCCATCCCTAGGAGCGTGTGCGCGTAAAAGTGCAGGCGCCTTTCGCCGTTCCGTCTGTGGTGGCGCTGCAGGTCGCGGATGCGGTCGTCTCCCGAGAAACTGACATAGAGGATAGGCACATCCGACCACTGGGGCACTGCCCGCACCCGTTCCGCCAGCCGGTCGACGTCCGCTGCAGCATCGGACAGATCCACAAGCACCAGATCGGGCATGGTCCCATTCAGTGCGTATTCGGTCTCGGCCAACGTCGTGGACAAATCTACAGGATAGCCGTCCATCTGCAACAGATCAGACACTCCCTCCATGAGAGGACTTCTGCTGCCAATGACCAGGATCCGCTTTCTCTCGCCGCCAGTGCCCGCTGTCATAGTCACCCGTTCACCCACCCTGATCCTTCAACCAGCCTCTGGGACAGACCACTCCTATCTTGGACTCTCATCATAGCACACGAGAGCAAAGGAGCATATCCCCCCGGGGGATGATGTCAGGAGGTAGATTTTCTGATCCTATGGCTTACGGCATGGTCGCAGAAAACTGCGCCTGGGCCTGGTCTTCAAGCGCTTGGCGTGGGAATCCAAGAGCCGCGAGGGCAGTACGGACACCACTACCCGTCGTGGGTCACGACTGCTGAAACACAAGATATAGCGTAGCACATATGAGCGAGTGGCGCGCTCGGCCTCCTCAAGAGCCGTCACCCCGGCTGACTTTGCTAGTGATTCTCATCCTCTCCAGCGAGGCCCGTCTTCACGGCGAACAAGCGCAGCTCCGCTTTGCTCGCCAGATTCAACTTGTTGTATATGTTTCTAAGATGCGTTTTGATCGTCTTTTCGCTAAGATACAGCTCTGCTGCGATTTCTGCGTTTTTCAGCCCGCGACTAGCAAGAAAAAACACTTCTCGTTCGCGCGGAGTGAGTACTTCCAGCGCCTCCTCCTGGCGTCCCGTATCCTGTTTGAGACGGCTGAGCTGGCGCACTACTTTCGCGGCGACAGTTGGCGCGAGCAACACTTCGCCACCGTAGACAGAGCGAATGTTGTCGGCAAGCCTCTCACCGCCAACGGTCTTTAGCACATAGCCCGAGGCCCCAGAAATCAGGGCAGCGCTCACCTCCTGATCGTCGTCATAGGCCGAAAGGATTAGGACCCTGGACTGAGGGCTGGCACCAAGCAGCTGGCGGCAAAAGTCCGCACCACTGCCGTCGGGCAAGTGTAAATCCAGCAGAATCACGTCAGGAGGCTCGTCCACCACCATAGACACTGCCTCTTTGCCCGCGCTGGCTTCGCCAATGACCGTAAAGTCCTCCTCCATGTCCAGCAATGCCCTCAAGCCTTCACGAAAGATCGCGTGGTCATCGACGATCAGCAGCTTGAGCTGCCGTTGGGTCTCGCCTATCTCGATCATCTGTTGTCCTCCTGCCCGCGTGCATCCGGAGGTATTCCTCCGCCATAGAGCGGAAACTGCAAAGCGAACACGCTTCCCTTTCCGACCTCACTCTGCAGCACAACTCTCCCGCCGTGTTGCGACATCAGCTCCCGCACAATCGCGAGGCCCAGGCCCGTCCCGGTCGAACCAGGGCCACTGCTGCTCCCGCGGTAAAATCGCTCGAAAACCTTCTCCTGTTCGTTCTCAGGAATGCCTGGACCCGTATCCCCAACCGCAATCTCCAGACAGCGCTGCCCGCTTTCGTCCAAGACACGCGCTGCCACCCACACCTGCCCACCGCGCAACGTGTACTTGAGTGCGTTGTCAACCAAATTCGTGAGCAACTGGATCAAGTGATCTCTATCTGCCCAAAGGAGCGGCAGCTCGCCCTGCACATGGTTGCGCAGTTCCAGGCCGCGCCTTTCCGCCTCCGCTTTATAGACCTGCAACACCTGGACGATGATCTCCTCCGCAGAAAAAAGCTCGGGATTGACCCGTAGCTCCTCGCGGTCCATCCGAGTCAGATCGAGGATGTTCTCCACCATGGTCTCGAGGCGGTGCGTCTCCTGCTCGATCGTCTGCAAATAATAGGCCTGCTTATCAGGGCGTCCTTTGCGCGTCAAGGTGGCATAGAGCTTGATCACCGCAAGCGGCGTGCGTAGCTCATGCGAGACGTTGGAGACGAAACGCGATTTGAGTTTGTCCAGCTCTTGAAGCTGGGCGTTCTTTTCTCGGAGTTGGGACAGGTGGTCCACCCGCTCTTGCTCCAAGATCTTTAGCGCCGTGATGTCCTCCATGATGGCCACCAGGTTTCCGCCCGTCTCCAACGATGTGTGTGCCTTTGAGAGCGAGATCCTCACGTGGCGCTCCTCTCCCCAGGTGGAGCGGATGCGCGCATCCACCTGCCGGCGCTGTCCCGTGAGACCCACCTCCTCGAGCGCGAGGTCAAATCGCTGCACGTCGTCCTCTGCCAGGAACTCGGACATCTTGTGTCCGGCCAGCGCCTGGTCCGAGGTCGACAGGAGGTTGACAAGGGCCGGATTGCATAGCTCTATCTCGCCGCGCGGTGCCATCATAGCCACGCCGAGGGATGAAGACTGGAATACCGCCTGATAGTGCTGCTGATCTTGCTCCGGCACGCGCCTGTACAGGTGCTCCAGGATCACCGAGGCCTGGCTGGCCAACTGGGTCATGAGTCTTATGGCATCGCGCCCAAAGTCACCACGGCGGTGGGGTTCGGCCACACCCAGCATACCAACCTGGCGCCTGTCCACCTGCAATGGAAGGCTCAGCGTACGCTTGATCCCGAGGCCGGCCATGATCTCGCGATCAGAAGGACCTGCCCTCTGTCTCTCAGATCGACCCTGCATGGGGACACTCCAGCCTCCCAGCGTACCGTCCCCGCGCAGCACGAGGCCCTCGATGCGTTGTCGCAGCTCACCTGCTGCCACCATGCAGCGCAGCCTCTGACCTGCCGCCGGCTGGACAAAAACATAGGCGTGCCGGGCCTTGGTGAACTCGAGCGCCTCGTCAACCACCGGTCTTAGCGCTGCGCTGAGGCTCATGGCCGGCATGTCGCGCAAAGCAGGCGGCTCCATTCGCTCGCGGAGTTGCTGGCGTGCCTCGTCGAGAAGGTGGGCCCGGTACAGGATTGGAGCCACAGAGCGTGCGATGTCGGCCGACAGCGTCACGTCAGCCTCTCCGAAACGTGACGCCCTGAGTGATGTCCACTCCAAGAGGCCCAGAGCCCAGTTGTCGCCCCGGAGGGGTGCACCAAGCCACGACTTGACCTGCCCTTCTCCGGGCACCGGCTGCCAGCTTGGATCTTGCGCAGTGTGGGCCACAGCTACCGGGCGCCAACCATCCAATGCAGCACGAGCAGACCCAACCTGGCTCACAGGTAGACTCAATCCCCTGAGGGGTGCTGTCGAGCCACGGCTGGCCACCACCTCGAGGTGCTCACCATCGAGCCACATCACAGAGATCCCATCGCACGGCATCAGATCCCAGAGGTGATCGACGAGGGATCGTGCCGCCTCCGGAAAGTCGGCTGCCAAGCTCACATGGCGCACCAGATCCAGAAGGTGTGTCCGCGCTGTGGTTTCCCGACTCCCTTTCCCGTTCACCTTACACCCGATTGATTCCTAGATGATCGCCGCGTTTTCCCGCAAGTCGCGTCAAACCCTATGCATAATGCGAGCTAACCTTGAAATACTTATTTGATACCGTATTGTACCCCAAGATAACCGAAATTGCAAGCCAGACAATCGATGATCTGCCCTTAAGTCGGCTGACAAGGGTATTTCTGCAACAGATCGCTTCTCGCCAGGCTTCTGTGCCTGAGACACCTTCGGGGCGCCCTGTGGCTGAGCATGATCGTGCTCAACATGATTGGCGAGCCTTGCACACTGCTGCGACCTGAGCTCCGGAAATCAGTGCCCCTCGGTGCAAACGCTTATTTATGTGATTCTAATGCGCAGGCCTGGGAAAAGGGTGTATAATGACCGGTGAAGAGCCAGGCCGAGGAGGTGTATTGGACCTGACCATCAAGCAGAGGCGGAGCTAAAGCAGTCCGTGCCCAAATCGAGCGGAGGGCAGCAAAGATGAACACCTTAGTCAGGCATATCGCCTTGGTTGTCGCCGATCTGCAGGCGGCCGAGCGCTACTACCAATCGGTATTCGACATGGAGCTGATCGGGCGTGAGACCGAGCATTCGGATGGCCTGTGGTACACGCTTCCCTTTGACAAGGGCTGGGATGAAGCGGAAGCAACAGGCATCGAGCTGGACATGGTCGCTCTTCGCAAAGATCGCTTTGTATTGGCCTTGTTCAAAGGCAACGAACCTCCAGGGCAGGTTCCGGTGGTGGGCCTGACGATGTCCACAGAGGATATTGCCCAGGTTCGCGCGCGACTGCCAAAGGACGCGGAGACCAGCGATATGTCACCAGAGAGCCTGGAATTCCGCGACCATTACCAGATAACCTGGCAGATCTCGGCTCCTGGAAATGCATTCCGCACCTCTGGCGAAATCGCAGACCGTTGGCTCGAGCTATGAGCGGCTCCGTGTCCATCAGCGCCGCCCCAGGCAGCTCACCTGAGAACCAGGAGACACTGTCCGTGCCACTTCTTACACTCACCCCACATAGCGCCAACCGCAGAACTGTGCTATAATACCGCCAGCTCGCAACTGGAGGGAAGATCAATGGAAAACATGTCAGTTGCAGTTGTTCAGCAACGAATGAGCATCCCGCCCACACACGAAGAGTTCGAGGCCATGGCCCGGCGCTTCCTTCGCCAGGCACGGGCCAAGGGGGTCCATTTGACCATCTTTCCCGAGCTGTCCGGTGTGATGCTCGCGCCGCCGCTGATCTCTGGCTTCAAGCGAGGATTCCTCCGGCGCGATGATCTGGGCAAGCAACCCACCGCCGGCGTCATTTCCCGCAGCCTAGGACGGCTGGCAGGAACAACCGGGGGTGCCCTCGGGGGTGGCTTTCGGGGTAGCTTGGAGCGGCTCCTGCGCAAGAAAAGCCAGGAACTGCTCGAAACTTACCTCGACATGTTCAGCCGGTTAGCTCGAGAGTTCGGCACTGCGATCGTGGCCGGCAGCTTGTACCTCAGAGACGAGGAGACCGACACCGTAAAGAATCGCTCCTACCTCTTTGATGTTGCTGGGGAGGTCGTCGGCTATCAGGACAAGCTCAACCTGGCTTTCGATGAACGGGATCTGGCTGCACCGGGCACTACCCTGACCGCTCTCGAAACCCGAGGTATGCGGATAGGGCTGGTGCTCGGTATCGACGCTCTCTATCCCGAGGTGGCCCGGCTTCTGGCGATGCAGGGGGCCGACCTTCTGGTGGGCATCAACGCCAGCCCCGGTGTAGCCCAGGCAAGAGCACTCCGTGCGGCCCTGGCGGTGCGCGCCGAGGAGAATCAGGTCCTGGCGGCGTGCAGTTTCCTGCTAGGACCGAACTATCTGGGACGGGAGAACCGCGAGGACCTCTTTGGACAGTCAGCCCTGCTCGCGCCCATCTCCCTTACTGACAGGGGCGACGGCATCCTGATCCAGGCAGGCACCGATCGAACGGAGGCCATCTTTGCCGATGTGCTACCCTTGGAGCAACTGTACGCCTTGCGAGAGGAGAGCCGCTTTCAACCCCGCCGGGAGATGCAGTTGGGGGA